>NZ_MPOR01000033.1:0-59390 GCF_001896155.1 Pseudomonas sp. FSL W5-0203 | reverse complement strand
ACCCGGCGTCCTGCCGGGTTACCCACGAATTCAAGCCTGCGTTCGGCCAGCGTGGTTTAACGGGGCGCCTGAGATCAAAAGCAGATCAAGATCAAGATCAACAGCGGCTCGCTTCGCATCGTGGTTACCGTTGAGCGCTACAGAGTTGTGTAGATACCTATGCTGATCAGAGCGGGCGCTATTGAAGCGAAGGACGCAACCGTTGCCACTCATTCCAGCAATCCTCGGCAACGATATCCGGGTAACCCCGTTCTTGTTCCATCGCCAACGCGGTGGAGAAGGTTACCGCAATGCAAGTGGCCTGGTCGCGGATATTGCACACTTCGACTTCGCTGAGAGGTGCGCCTTTTTTCGATTCGGCGGCGGTCAGCACGGCGGCCAGGGCGGGTACGAAAACCAGGCAGAGGGGCTCGGTAGACATCAGCTTTTTCCTGAGTGGGGTGGGGCGCTTATTGTTCAGGGTTGATCAACGATCTCAACGTATGGTCCTCCCAAACGCCAGCGATTTTCAGATAGGCCCGCGCATGTCCTTCCTTCTCAAACCCCAGCGACTCCAGAATTCGTTCACTTCGCACATTACGGGGCAAATGATTGGCCATGATCCGGTGAAGACCCAACTGCTCAAAGCAATGACGGTTAGTGACCTGAAGTGTTCTTTTCATCAGGCCACGGCCCTGGGCAGATTCCGCCAACGAAAAGCCGAGATGACAGGCCTGAAAAACGCCCCTCACAATGTTCGTGTAGTTACACCGCGCTAGAACCTCTCCGCTCTCGGGTTCAAGCAAGAGGAAACATAGAGCGTTGCCAGCCTGCATATTGTTGACCTGCTGCTCGACCCTGGCCTTGGCGTTGCCCGTGGTGAAGTATTCCTCGTCCCTGAGCGGCTCCCAGGGTTGCAGATGCTTGCGATTGACGCGTTCGTAACGGCTGATCCGCTCGAAATCGTCACATGCCAATGGCCGAAGGCAGTAGCCCTCAACGCAATACTCCATCAACCCCTCCAGATTTACCAATGGCCCCATCTCACTGCGTAGCCGCAAAGAATAGCGCCGCTGCGCGTAAAGCGACCCCTTTCATGGCAAACAGGTCTACCATGCCAGCCCCGGCAGTGGTTTCACTCGCTCCCGAACTCCATTTTTCAAGGTAGCGATAATGTCCATCGACCAGATCTCCCTCCCCAAAGGCGTCGGCCCCCACGCCGCCAAGCTGCTTGACGCTATTACTGGCGCCTCCACCCATGAAGAACTCAACCGTGCTGGCGGTAAAGCCGAGGGTTTTGTGCTGGGTTTGGAGGCCACCAAGGCGATCAAAAGCCAAATCGCAGAGTCGCTGTATGTGGCGTATGACGACGCGGCGAGCAATCGGGCTGGTGAACTGAAGGGCTAGTACCAGTCAGCCCATGGTTCCGGAATGAGCGCCAATCGCTGGAATAGGCTGACGAACATAATAATTGTCGAATTCACTGCTTTCGATGAACTGGAAGCCATGGCGTGTATAAAAGCGATTTGAAGCGCTTTCTTTGAGAGCCCCCACTTTAATGGGAAGCGCAGCCGCATCCGCCTCTTTGAAAATCTGAGAGAGAACAGCAGACCCTACCCCTGACCCTTGCGCGCTCGGCCTTACATACAAGTGGTCGAGCAAGAGTTCATTGGGGTGATGTTTGACCACTACGAAACCCACCCTCTCTCCAGACGCCTCGATATAGCGTGTGTCGCGAGCTTCAAAGCCGCCAACAAACCGCTCCCGCGCACGGGCTGGATCAAATCGCCCAACACGCTCCAGACTATCGCGCATGGCCTCGATTCGAATGGCTACCAGATTATCCAAGTCGCTTTGTTGAACTGGGGCCAAAGTGATGGGGGAATTTTGATTGGGTGCGACGGGCATATTGGGTGCTCTAGCTACCATCCTGGGGGCTCAGTATAGAGAGCCTGATACTGATGACGCGACCCGCATGATATGTTCACGGCATACATGGAGTAACGGCCCCCAGGAAGGAAATGGCCATGCCAGTGGACACCCACGCAATCCGCATTCTCTCGCAACGCCTGAGCATCGAGCCCTTCTGCGAGCAAGACGCTGTTGAGTCTTTCGCTTGTATCACACCGTCTTTGACTCGCTACATGTCCTGGGAACCGCCTGCCTCGCTGGAAGAGTACGCGCAAGTCTGGGGGCGGTGGCTGCCTGCGATAGCGGATGGCAGCGACATCGTGTTCACGGTCAGGGAGTTGGTAGGTGCTCGTTTTACTGGCTTGGTCGGGCTGCACCATACCGCCAGTGAAACACCGGAGTTGGGGATCTGGATCCGTGAAGATAAACATGGGTTGGGCTTTGGGGGGGAAGCGGTGCGGGCGGTTGTTCAATGGGCTAGCCAGTGGGTGGCAGCAAAGCACTTCATTTACCCTGTTGCGATGCAGAACCGTGCGAGTCGACGTATTGCTGAAGCTCTGGGGGGAGTCGTCATCGAAAGGCGGACGGCGGAAAAATATGATTCGGTTGTGTATCAGATACCGGGGGGTTAGCTCTGGGCATCGGGTTTGCGATTGCTGGCCTGCACGAACGGCAGAAATCGGCCAAAAGCGGTCATTCATCCAAGTACCGTTTTCGGCCAAAAGCTGACGTCACCCAAGCCGCTTCCGCTAACGTCGGACGGTCAGCCTGGGTGGCCGCGCTAACAAATGGTTATATGATCTGCCTACTAAATGAGAGCCGATTCAGGCCTATGCTTCTTCAACAACCACCTGTATGAAAAGAGCACGGCACGATGATAAATGATTCAGATTTGGCCGAAATGATTCCTTCCGCGCTAACAGGTGTAACTGTCGGGATCGGTTCGCAGATCCTGCTTTTTGGCGATATGGCTAGCGTGTTAATTCAGTGCCCATTCGCTTGTGATATCAATAGGGTATGCAAGTGGGGGCATGGTGAAGATGCTGCCACAAGCCCTTTACTTTTCGACTTTCTAAACCACGATGTAGAAGCTTTTTCAATTGATAGTTTTGGGGTTTTCACCATCACCTTCAGTACGCAAATGATCTTGCAAATCCATCCTGAGAAAAATGGATTGGAGTCTTATGTCGTGAGTACGCGGCACGATATATTTCCCATCTTGGTGTGGTAGCCAGGAACGCGATGGCTATACGACGCGAGCCCCGGCCTCCGCTCTGACTCTGGTTGCTGACGCCTGTGGGTCGTCAGCTGCCGGTAGAGATAGGCTGCAACCGACCCTGTGCTGTCGCTTGTACCCCATGCACCACTTGAGCAGTGAAGGAGTCCCTATATGAAAAAGCCCCCCTTGTACCTCTTTGCCAAGGTGCGGTGCATTTGTGAGTATCGCCCCAGTGTTACGGCTATCGTGCTGTTTGGTCTCGAGGTTGAGGGTGAGGACGAACCACCGGTTTATATGGAGATTCGCTTCATTGATTACACCAGCCAGCAGATTGAAGGGGACCATCTGATGCTTTCGCTGGAGGAGGCACTTGAGTACGCTCAAGCTGATTACGGTATCCACCAGACTGATTGGCGTGCGATGAACCAAGAGGAAATTGATCGGATTACATGGTAGCTAGAGCAGCTACCGGGCCTGTTCCTGACTCGGCGTTAAAAGACGAGTGAGAACCGCAACTGATCAAGAGGAGCCCCTTCCGATGATCGCTCGCAAGACGTTGCAGCCCTCAAGGCCTCAGAAGGAATCCGTTTCGGACATTGTAGAGTTCGGTAATTTGACTGCTCGCCTGCCGCTATGAGTCGAATGCCAGATCGCAGCTCGACGTTGCACTTAAAGCTGTCAAGGTTGCCTAATGCCCTAGGCAGCGTCCGATCCGAAACTGCCATTGCGTCTTTTACACGCCGAGACCAGAACGGCTTGGGCTTGGATTCGTTCGAACCTTTCGTGGATGGTTCAGTGCAGAATTTGCGCGATGGTTTGCGCGACAAAAGCCGACCATGCAAAGAGATTCTCCGACGCTTGTTCGCTCTCGCTGAGCCAGTACGTCCTGGCACCCATAAAATATCCCCTGACATTGATCCGTAAGTGGCAGCCATCGGCTAGGCGTGAATCACACGCCCTTCAGTTAACATCGATGCCAGGATAAAGATCCGCAGGTGGGTGGTAATCGGGATCTTCAAAACGACTATTGTTGTAATGCATTTTGGCAGTAGGCCCCTCGCCTTCGTACGTCACCTCAGAATTGGGAGTCAGATGCCATCCGGTCCCATCTTTGTCGCGTTCGATCAGCGACGGATACAACGTACATGTCCCGCCCGAACCGGATGTCAGCATGAATTGGTAATAGCGTCCGGCTTGGAGCGTGAACTTCGCCGAGACATAGTAGTAACGAGTGCGTGTCCCGTGGATACGCCAGCGGCTAAATCTGTGTCTCGTGCCCAAGAAGCCTCGCAATAACCGTACATATTTCTGGAAACTGTATAAATCCCTCGCGGTCGAGAAAATGTCCCCCACCACTAACGACTTCTTGCTCGGCTTTGAGGTTGCGGGACAGTTCGATAGATGCTGCCGGCTCAACAATTGAATCGTTGTCGGAAAACAGCGAGATGATTTTCTGTGTACGACGGCAAACTTCCGCGTGGTCCAGCGGTGCATCTGTGAAGGCGTGTAGCTCTGGCAACGTAGACACCGTTCTATCGAAGCCGGAGACCAGCAAGACTCCGCCAGTTAGGGTGTGTGCGGGTAAGGACAACAAGTGCCGTAGAGCAGCGATGCATCCAAGACTATGCCCTATGAGGATCGTGTTTGTGTCAGCTGCTGGCAGTGATTGCTGCAACGCCAATGCCCATTTTATTGGATCAGGATTGAACGAATCAGGCATAGCTGGAATGCTAACTTGCGCGCCTTGCTCCCGTAGCACCTCCGCCAACCAAGGAAACCAGTTCACATTGGGCGAGGCAGTATAACCATGCACAATTACAACGTGTTTACCGTCATAGCGGTTCGATGTTCTGTTGGCTGCATGCATATTGGGTATCAGAGATCAGCGGATTGATCGGTCGCAGATACTACACTTTCTGCTTTCGGCCGGCGAGGATGTCACAGCTGATAAATTGAGCGATCTGGATGATTCCCTGCAACGCGTGTCGTGGTATGCGTCCAATCGCGGCCATCGGCAATGCGGTTGTAATCTAGGGCTGATGGCAATTCGTGGCCGTCAATGACCACGACTCGTGCTGGTCACTCCGTTGAAAATGGCTGGTCAAATGCGATGCAAACGAGTGGTCAAGTGAGGGCCAATTTCGCATGAGTGACACAAGGCCTGATTTCGGCAAACTCGCCCTGCCGCAAGAAGCGATGCAGTCGTGTTTTTTGCGGCACAGGCGGCAATGGCAATGGATCACTGATTTGGATGTGGCGGATGGCTCCTAGGTGACGTCTGCGCATAAGCAGCTTCCTTGGTATACCGTTGTCGTACGCTTTTCCGATCATGCGAAAATGTCAGCGTAACCGTCCACTTAAGTCAGTCGACCTACCTGTAAAGATCCTAACAAACCAAACCGTCGAGGGCGTGGGTGGCTCACAATCACACTGCGATTTATCGGGCTGGCGAGTTGGAGGGCTGATGGGGTTTTCGCGAGCAAGCTCGCGCCTACAGGCGTGAGATGTCGGGGGGACGTATGCATAGCGCCAGGTGAGCGCCTTTCCAGCCAGGCAAGCCTGAGCATTTCATGTGCCCCGGTCGGTTACGAGGCACATGGTAGCTCCCTTCAGCCACCGATATCCTGAGGCAACGCCAAGTAGAACGATAAGGCACCAAAATATACTGGCGAGCGTCTGCTTCTGGCCGAAGCACCGCCTCCGATCAGGCTTGTTTGACGCCGTTGGGTAACATCAGCAGGCAAGCATCAGCAACGGCATGGGCAAACGGGGCGAAGTCCTCGGTATTAGCGGCGATGATGTTATCAGTCGCGCCATGGACGCCCGCATAAATGAGCAATGCCACAACGTTCGGATGTTCTGGCGCCCAATTGCCGGCCAGCTTGCCCCCTTCAATAATCGCAAGCAATTGCTCGAGAATAGCGTTCTTCGAGCCGTTGGCACGATCATGATGGTGGTGGTTCACGTAGACGATATCGTGGATACGATATGTCTTGACGTAGGTTTCGATGTTGGCGTGAATCCAGGCGCGAAGACGCTCTTCCCAGTCATCGGCAGCGCAGCGCGCCATTGCATTGTCCAGGCTGAGCATGAAGCGCTCGGTATAGCGCACGGCCAGAGCGTCAAGCATTTCGTTCTTGGAAGAAAAGTAGTGATAAAACGTGCCCTTGGCCACTTGAGCTGACTCAACGATCTCGTTGATCGTGGTGGCCTCGACCCCCTGAGCTAGAAAAAGCTTCTCGGCTGCCGCCATCAGTTCATCCAGACGTACTTCGGCGGGTTTGGTCCGGGGCTTGGGAGCACGTTCTGTCGCCGGAGCTTTTACGGGGGCTTTGGTTTTCATCGTCTCGTTTCAAACAATTCGTCAAAGGAAATCAGTGTAAAGGAGGGAACCAATCGAGGTGGGAAAAAGTTGGAATGATCCATTGACCGACGGTCAGTCGGCAAATATCATGAGGCATGAACATTGATCGCTCCGCCTCAGATAACCCGGTCACCCGCCGCTTTCCCCGCGTAGCGGCGCTATGTGCAGCCTACCTCGGCACGTTTCTCGCTACGCTGGATATCAGCGTCGTGAACGTGGCACTACCGACACTGCAAGACGCGTTGCAAACGGATATTTCCGGTCTTCAATGGGTCGTCAATGCATACACGATCTGTTTGTCAGCCTTCATGCTGTCTTCGGGGCCAATCGCCGATCGTTATGGGCATAAGCGGGCCTGGCTGGCAGGTGTAGGGGTGTTTACTGTCGGCTCAGCAGTTTGCGCTATGGCATCCAACCTGGATTTACTGCTGTTCGGGAGGGCGGTGCAGGGAGTCGCCGGTGCGCTTCTGATCCCGGGTGCCCTGCCAATTCTCAGCCATGCATTTCCAGACGCTGAAGAGCGTGCTCACGTCATTGGTGGCTGGTCGGCGTTCAGCGCATTGGCGCTTATCCTGGGGCCATTGCTGGGTGGCTTGTTGCTCCATGGCATAGGTTGGCAGAGTATTTTTGTTATCAACCTGCCTCTTGGGATGATTGCCATAGGCCTGGGCATCTGGGGGATCAGGGAGCACAAACAGCAAGCGCGCACAGCGCTGGATCCGGCAGGGCAAGTGCTCAGCGTCGTGTGTCTTGCCAGCCTGACTTATGGGCTCATCAGTATCGGCCAGCCGGGCTTGAACTCTTTGATACCCATAGCGGCGCTGGCAGTTGCCCTGGTGGTGTTTATTTTGTTTATGTTTGTAGAGCGGTGTGTAGATCGACCGTTATTGCCACTTTCGCTGTTTCGCAGGCGTTCGTTTGCCGTGGTCAACCTGGCCTCTTTTACCCTGGGTTTTTCGTACTACAGCTGCCTGTTCTTCTTCTCGATCTATTTACAGACGATTCAAGGCTTGTCAGTGGTTGAAACGGGTTGGCGAATGATGCCGCAGTTTCTGGTCACCGGCTGCGTGTCGATTTTGTACGGGCGCTTGAGCGCAGTGATGACATCGCGAAGACTTCTGGTGGCCGGTTATGGCGTGACGGCGCTGGCGATGTCTACCATGGTGACCTTCACAGCACATACCCCTTATTGGATTGTGGGCACCCTGTTCGGGCTTCTGGGGCTCGGAGCCGGTCTCGCAGTACCTGCCACCAGCATGGCGGTTATGACCGCCGCACCGATTGATCGTATGGGGGTGGCCTCTACCACGATGAACGCGTTGCGTCAGATGGGCATGACAATCGGCGTCGCCTTTTTGGGCACGCTCATGAGCAGCGAGGCGTCACGAGTGCTAGCTGCCGCGCTGCGTGATCAAGGGGTAGCCAAAGCGCCTGAGATTGCGCGGTATGTGATTGCTCATGGTGTGGCATCAAGTGACTCGCTGATTGTTTCTACACTTTTTGTTCCCGCGATGGAGCACGGGTTTCATGTGGCAATGATGGTTTCCGGGCTCGCCTGTGCACTGGTGGCCCTGATGCTGTTAATCACCTCTTTTGAGGCCGACACCTTGCCATCGCCCCCACCGAAACACACAGATGGCGGCTGACTTTGCTTCAGAGTGGAGCCAGCCTTGAAATTCACCTGCAGTTCTGTGGTCTGTACAACAATCCCGTAAAGGACTGTTTTATGTCTATTCGCCGTACCCTCTGTTTCCTGACGCTGCCGTTGTTCGCAGGTTGTCAGTATTTGCCCCACACCAACTACTTCACCGCGCCCGAAAACGAGCCCAATCCTGCCTGGGTACGTATCGTCGACTACACGCAACATGCCGAAGTTTACCAATACGAAAACGGTAAACGTTCGGGCGGCGCTGTTCGCACCGGCCTCCTGCCGTTCACCCATACACAAGACGTGGGCATGCCCAAGGCAGGGCAAGACCTCACATGGGACTATTACGAAACGCGGATCCGACCCGGTATCGAAACGCAGGTGGATCTTTTCTGGGAGGGGTCACGCACTCGCTCCTGCCACATCTCGACGAAGTTTACTCCCCAAGCCGGACTCTATTACCAGTTCAGGCTAACATCCGGCTCATCAGGCAGCTGTAGGGTGTACGCATCGCTGATTGAGCGCGACACAGAAGGAAACGGTTGGCATCTCACGCCGAATCCGCAGGTGACCTACAACGGTGATGGACCGACGGCCCAAACCTATTACCAGAACAGTAGGTTTGAGGACCCCGATTATCATCCACCTGAAGCTCTGTATCCGGGGATGGACATTTACTAGACAGGTGCACGACTACAAGGAATCGTTAATTGGCTAGCGCGAAATACTTCCGAACGCTCGGCGAGCGAGCCTCAGAAGATGTGTTCGCATGGGCGGCATTTGTCGCGCAAACAGAATTCCAGTGGAAAGACACAGCGTCAGTCCAGGACGCCGTCGCCTGGCAGCGTATTTGGTTCGAGCTGGAAATACTCAACTGGCTTGCATTGGCGCAGTGGGAGGATGAGGGAAAGCCTATTAACTGGTCGAGCCGCTGGAATACCGACTATCGACAAGAAGCGGCGGCCCTGGCGAATGAATTGCTGGAGCTTTTGTGCGATGCAGAATCATCTGGAGGCTGAACCATCACGCTGGTCTCACGCAAAGTGCCCAGAAGTCGGATTGCGGCGAACAACGACCCGACGGTCAGCTCAATAGGCATCTAAACCGCTCTTCAGGGAGTTTCTCTGCAAAAATCGCGTCGGCTTTCAGCAGCACACCCTCAAATATGCCAGCTTATCCATCCCCATCCGCGCGCTTGTGCAATAGAGCATTTTATAAACCGTTCACACCGTATTGTTCCTCACTGCGTTGATGCTCTTTTGGCTGATACTGCGCGTAGAGGTTGTAGAGTGATCACGGGATGACTGCTTCTGGCCGATTGCTGCCCTTCGTTGAGGGCGGGTTAGCGTCGGATGCTCTCCTTTGCCTCGTAGCATTCGATCACCGCCCAACTCAGTTTGTGACGGTGATCGTCGCAATCGTTATTCCTTCTCCAGCTCTGCAATACCTCTCACCGGATAGATCACTTCATGGGTGTCCAGATTTCGAATCTCGGATTCGATAGTAATGGTCGAGACCTGACGCCCCGGGGGCCCATTGATGTCGTCGCGGGTGGTGAAGTCCACGACATATCGCTGGCCTGCGCGGAATTCCACATCGCGAGCACCGAAGCCGCACTTGGCGCCACCGGTACCCAAGGCATTCATCGATACCCAACACCAGCTCAAGGAGTGTTTGCCTGGGGTCAAGCGCAGTGCCTGCTTGCCGGAAACGTCAAGGATTGAGCGCCGCCCGGAACCCTCTAGTAGTTGGTCGTCCACATGCGTGGCCAGCAGCAATCGATGGAATTTTACTCCCAATCCGCGAAAACGGGTGGTGGCGAAATACACCACTGGCGCATTGGCCGCGTTATTGGACAGGTCATATGGCGTCATCAACTCCGGTGCCCAATCGCCTTGGTAATCCTTGTAGTGGTAGTTGGAACAAGCGGTTGTGAGACCGGCAATCAGCAGAACAGCTGGGAGTTTGAGATACGACAGAAATGACGACGAGCGCATTATTCTTCCTTGTTTAACGAGTTGGTTAGGATACCGCATCGCGAAGCCAGCTAGTACTTGAGCGGATTAGGAAACTCATCGCCCATCAGTTTCGAGCCAGCGAAAGTACAAGCGCACTTTTAAAGCAGTCGTCGCTCTCGTCATCGCAGAGGGCTTTGTGCTGAGGCTGAATCCACCAAAGCCATCAAGCGCCAAATCGTCGAGTCGTTGTATGTGGCTTACAACGACGCGACGAGATCATCGATCTAATGAATTGAAGAGCTGATCATCAGCCAGGGCAGGGCGCTTCGCGGTCAAGGAGTCTGGCGGTGAGGAGTACGCCCAGTTCGCTCAGTTGGTGGATCGCCAGGGCGATGTCGCGGTGTTTGCCGTTGAGGTCTTCGGACAGGTCGAGCAGCAGGGTGCTGACGCTGGTGAAGGTTTCGTAGCTGTTGGTGATGAGGGTTTCGTTGCTGGTGTTGGGGGCGACGGTGAAGAGCGTTGTTGAATCTGCTTTTGGCATGAGTAGACATCCTGAGTGATGCCACCACCTTTCCGCTACTAAACAGTGGGTGGCAGCTGTACGCAGGTTAGTAGACCGGTGGATATCTAAAGCCGGCGCGCCCGAAGACGCCCTACGCACAGCCACCATCAAGCACAGACGCACTGTCTGATTGATGAAACTCATGCACTAATAGATACCCAAGCTCAGGCTACTAAACCCGAATCACTGAACAATTCAGCGACCGAGCCACCTTAGAGACGGCCACCCCAGCGCACAAGCCGGCGGATTCTGACGCAGGCGTAGGCAATGGAGCAAGGTGCGGCAGGGGAATCGGATTTTGCCTTCAGGCGCTGCGTGATCGTTTGGGTTTTTCGCGAGCAAGCTCGCTCCTACAGTAGTGGGTTGTTATCAAGGTGCGGGTAGCTGGACAATAGATGCCGACGAGCCAGCAACGAAGCACCAGATGTGCGAACGTTTGGTTCGTTCGGGTGGGCTCTACGAACTGCAAGATTACTGATCGGAAAAAAACCAATGCTAGGGAAAGTCAGCAGTAAACATCTCGTCTGGGGCGCAGTCGCACTTTGCGCGACCCTTCTCTCCGGCTGCGCGACGTCACGCTACGACGGCAAGCACGCACCGGACCCAAGTAAGGCGATCATCGTGGGTTCGGTTGGTGAGAGCTTTCCGATGATGCAGCCCCATGGGCTGGTGGTTGAGATCAAGCAACAGGGAGCCCCGGGCACCGTATTACTGCTGACGACGCTGGGCAATGAAGATGATCAGCCATCCCCCTCTGTGCTGGGCCATTACTTCATGTATGAAGTGCCACCGGGTGAGTATGAGTACACGCAGTGGCATTACGTGTATTACGCGGGTAAGTCGATGCCGCGCCCGGTGCCTGCGGTTTTCTCGGTGAAGGCCGGGGAAACTCTCTATATCGGTGATCTGCGCGTCGATGCCCTGCGCTTTTGCCTGTCAAACGTGAACAATGCCGATGACACGGTGCAGGCGCTCAAGCGCAAGTACCCGATGCTCAAGGACCGGAACATCGTGAATCTGACGCCGAAGAGCGGTTTTGTGCCTTGGCCGAGTTCTGATGCCACTGACTTCGGTAAAGGGTTGTGCACGATTTGAAGTCGGTACCGGTGACAGTCATCGACCCCGACGCCCACTGATCCCCGTTCAAGGAATTCATGCATGAAGCGCTCTACGCTACTCTGGGTCGGCCTGTTCGCAGCCCTGGCCTCACTGACCGGTTGCATCAGCGGTCCGGACCTCAAAGGCCAACCGTTCTTCACGTCACCGGCTGAACCTCGTGCGGATGAGGCCACGGTTTACTTTTATCGCACGGCGGCGAGCATCGGTGGCGGGGTCGCCCCGACTATTCAGGTCGATGGCCGCACCGTCGGCAGCTTGCCTTCCGGTAGTTTTTTCAAGGCCGGCATTCCCGCCGGCAAGCACAGCGTTGCCTCCACCTCGCCACCGATCATCAGCGGTATGGTTAACCAGCGTTTCGATATCACCGTCGAGAATGGCAAGGTGTATTACATCGCCGATCAACTCAGCACCTCTGACTACAAGGATGGGCAGACCTTGGGCGAAGTCGACGGCCGTCGTTTCAGCGGAACAATGTTTTACTCGCGCTACGCGCTTGTGCCTGCCGAGGAAGCGCTGCGTTCTATCAAGTGGTGCCAGGAGCTGCCGGCAACCGCACGGTAACCCCCCGCCCCACTTCATCAACATCCAACTCGCCGAGTCGTTTTACGTGGATTAGGAAGACGCGGCGAGTGGCCGAGCTATTGTGTGAAGGGATAATCATCAGCCAGGGCAGGGCGCTTGGCGGGCAAGCTTGCTCCTACAGGAGTGCCATATTCAGGTGTTATGGTTGGCGCTGACGATGGAGGACTGAACATGACATTGACTGTCGACACCTTGCTCGAATTGGCCATGGCCAATCCTATCAACGCGCAAATCACTGCGCGCCTGCCGGAGCTTGGTGTCCAGCAGTGCATGCTCACGGCGGGCTGTTTGTTCCAGGCGGTGTGGAACCATCAGGCGAATCTGCCGGCGGCTCAGGGCGTGAAGGACTACGACGTTTTTTACTTTGACGAGGACCTGTCCTACGAGGCGGAAGACGCGGTAATTCGTGCGGCGCAGGTGCTATTCCAAGACCTGGGGGTGAATGTGGAGGTCAGGAATCAGGCGCGGGTGCACCTTTGGTATGGTCAGCGGTTTGGCCGGCCTTACCCGCAGTTGCATTCGGCTCGGCAGGGGGTTGACCGTTACCTGGTGGCGGGTACGTGCATTGCGCTGGATATTGCCTCGGGCGAGGTGTATGCGCCATATGGTTTGGAGGACGTGGAGCAGGGGGTGTTGCGTATCAACCCTTTGCATCCGGAGCCGGCGCTGTTTTTGCACAAGGCCAGGAGTTATCAGGCGCGTTGGCCGTGGCTCAAGATTGTCGAGCCGGGCTGAGCCCCAATGCCGGCCAGTTAAGACGCAGCGCGGAAAAGGGGACGGGGAGTAATACAGGTATCATATAGTGGCTCTGTGCTACCTTTATTGAGGGCTGCACCTTGCCTTTGATGAAGCTGACTTACTCCCTCCTTCTACCCGCGATCTTGGAACGGTGACACGCAATGGATGCAAGCATTCAGCCGATTGAACTTTACGGCCACACCCTTGAGACACCGCAAAGCAAGCTTGATACAAACCAGGTCAGGCAAGCATTCTCGACGATTGCCGCGACGTGGTCGCAGAAAATCAATGCGGGCTTTTACGATCTGTTTTCCAACCTGGATAGCCTCTACGAAGGCGGCGATGATCTAGCAGATAAGATCCGCCTCCAGGCAATAGGCCAAAGTATCAAGCTCACCGTGGCCCACGGGATCTACGATATCGACGAAGAGCGCTTCTACGACGCGTTCATGCAGCGCTACGACTCATGGGATGAAGATTTCGGCGTATTGGCCGAGCAATACGAAGCCATTGTCGAGCGTTCAGCCGAGGTGGATGCGCATCGCACCAATCGTCGCCGTGGTCGTCGCCAATGGGTAGGCTATGGTTCAGAGAAGGCGGTATACGATGCCGACGCCAAAAACCTGATGTCCAATATTGGTCATGGGGTATTCAACCTGATGGCCAAAGGGGTCAGCGCACTCGGCGATTCGTTTAAGAAAGACGAGATTTTCAAGCGCCCGGCAACGGTCAAGGCGTTCGCAGACGGTGCCAGCAATATCGTTAATGCGGCCTACCTTGCGACCCTCGATGCCATCAATGCCGATTCGCCCGGTAAGTTGCACAGCTATTCAAAGGACGAGATCAGAAAGTCCCAGGCGATTACCGAGAATATTGAAAAAGGCCTGATCCCCGACGAGGCCGTGTTGCCGTCGGCGGTCAAGGCGATCAGCGCTTATCCCTACAACGAGCGTATCTATCCGATCCTGCTACGAAAGTTTGGGGGTGATCAAGGGCGACTCGATGGTGTTGTGGAGTACTTCGGTATGGGCGGCCTGCTCAAGGAAAAGCAAGCTCTGATCCAGGAGCAATTGCGCAAGTGCGACCTCAGCACTGTGGAAAGTTTCAGCGCCAGTCGCCCGGACATCGAGCGCTATGCGCAATTTATCAATTATGAACGTTTCGATGAACACTGTGAGCGAGTGATCGAGAAAATCGTGGCGCGCGAGACGCAGGCAAGCGCGCTATCGGTTGTTACACCTGTACTACCAGGCTCAGCGAAACGCGGCGGCTGCGGGTTGACCGTGGCGACTGCCGCCCAAGGTTTCAGGTCCAACGCCGATCACAAGTTCTATGTGGCGCCGGACTTGCCGACGAAGAAGGTCCTGACCTTCGAATCCAAGAACGCGTTGAACATTGCCAAGGGCGAGGTGGTGTTCTTCTTCGACGAAACAGTGTTCGGCTCTGGCGACAAGGGCGTACTGGTTGATCTTGAGTACGTATACGTGCGCCTGCAATTCAAGGAGTCGCACCGCGTGGCACTTGCCGATATTGCCGACGTGACCATCAGCGGTCTAATGAATAAAAAGCTGACGATGGCCAAGCGTGACGGAACCAATGTGGATGTGGTGCTGACCCAAAGCAACAAAGGCGCGACCAGCCTAAGCGAAGCCATCCTCGGACTGGTGCGGTTGAGCAAGGCGGCGGTGAACTGATCTACCACGCCAATAATCTTTTGGGGCCTGGTTCTTTCCGACCTATGAGGTAGCGGCTGTGTGCCGCGCCTTACAAAATAGTTAATGGGTTCCACAAGGCGGCACCTTTAGGCGCACGCTGGGTGTTACCCCATTGGCAATACAAGGACGATGCACATGACCCTAGGCGATCTCGCTCAGATTCTGGAAGACCACTTCAGGCCCAAGGCCCGTGACATCACGCGCTTTGCAGGCACCGGCTACTCGTTTGAAGAGTGGTTCAACTGGGAACAATTCAGCGCGTTTACCGCTCTAGCGTTCGAGTGCAATCCCAAACCTGGCTACAGGACACACTTTACTGGCCACGCATCTGGCCAATTGGGTGACATCGCGATTTCGGCGAAGGATGGCACAACCTGGTTGGTGGAAACGTCGTTGGTGCATGCCTATACGCAAAACAAATGGAAAGCCAAAATCACAGAAGATCGGGCAAAACTCCAAGGCGCCGTTGCACAAGGGGTTCGCAAGGTTCAGCTAATGTTGTTGTGCAGTGATGTAGAAACAGACCTTCAGACCCAGTGGGCCTACTGGTTTGAGGATATGCCCTTTTGGGCCGCGCCAGACTCGAAAAAAGACTTTAGTGATGGTGAGCAGGGAGAAGTGTGCTTGCTACTTTGGGAGGTGGAGTAACGACAGCAGATGCCGTGCTCTTGGCATGACGGAACAGGTCGAACGCAATTGCCGCTCTCGTCATTCGGGCTTTCATTGAATCTCTGATGGGGGCGGGTGTTAACGATCATCCTCCACACAGGCCTGCGCTAGCCCAGTAAGCCGCCCAGTGCGCCGCAACCTATCACCACCAGCCATGGCGGCAGCTTCCACACCATCAGCGCGATCAGTGCGAGCAACGCCAACGCCACGTCATAGCCGTTGAAAACCGCACTGCTCCACACCGGCTGGTACAGCGCCGCCAACAACAGGCCAACCACCGCCGCGTTCACCCCGGCGAGCGCCGCCTGGGTACGCGGGCTTTTGCGCAGGTTGGCCCAGAAGGGCAAGGCGCCGAAGATCAGCAGAAACGACGGGACGAAGATCGCCAGCAGCGCGATCACCCCGCCAAGCCAACCGCTCGGGGCGTGGGTCATCGAGGCGCCGAGGAAGGCGGCGAAGGTGAACAGCGGGCCGGGCACGGCCTGGGTGGCGCCGTAACCGGCGAGGAAGACGTCATTGCTGACCCATTGGCTGGGCACCACTTCGGCTTGCAGCAATGGCAACACCACGTGGCCGCCGCCGAATACCAGCGCGCCGGTGCGGTAGAAGGCGTCCACCAGCGCCAGCGTGGGGTTGAGCGCCCATGCGGCGAGGAGTGGCAAGGCCACCAGCAACAGCAAAAACAGCATCAACCACAGGGCTCCGGTGCGGCGGCTGATGGCGATGGGCAGGGCGTCGGGCTCGGCACTGCTCTCGGGCTTGAACAACAGCAGGCCGGCCACGCCTGCGACCACCATGACCCCGACTTGAGCCCAGGCGGAGGGTTGCAGCAGCACCACGCAGGCGGCGATCAACATCAACGTCACCCGTAAAACGCCTCGGCACAGGTTGCGTGCCATGCCCCATACGGCCTGGGCCACCACCGCCACGGCGACAACCTTGAGGCCGTGCAGCGCGCCATGGGGGAGGGCGCCGCCGTAGTGGGCCAGCCCCAGGGCAAACAGAATCAGGGCGATGGCCGACGGCAAGGTGAACCCGGCCCAGGCTGCCGCCGCGCCCCGGTAACCTGCTTGGGACAGGCCCAACGCGATACCGACCTGGCTGCTGGCCGGGCCGGGGAGGAACTGGCACAGGGCGACCAGTTCGGCATAGCTGCGCTCGCTGAGCCAGCGGCGGCGGGTGACGAACTCTTGGCGAAAATAGCCCAGGTGCGCAATCGGCCCGCCGAAAGAGGTGAGGCCCAGGCGCAGGAAGATCAGGAACACTGACCAGGGGCGGCTGCGGTGATCGGCAAGCTGGGGCAAGGGGATGTCTCGGGCAACGGTGCTGGATGTTGCCGACCATAACCAATTTTCATGACGCGTAGAAGCGCGGGTATTTTGCCGCCCCCATTGAATTTATCCGCGGTTGCTTGAGTCACTTAAAAGCAGTGTACTGTTTTCCATCCACTGGACCTCAAGGACCGACCATGACCTTTTTCATCTTCCTGCTTGCCTGCGCCGCCGCCGCCAGCACTGGCGTGATCTTCAAACCCGGCGCCTGGTACGAGTCCCTGGTCAAGCCCAGCTTCACCCCGCCTAATTGGCTGTTCCCGGTGGCATGGACGATCATCTACCTGCTGCTGGCCTGGGCCGGTTACCGCTTGACCCTGATCCCCGGCAGCGAAATGGTGTTGGCCCTGTGGGCGGCGCAGATTGCGTTGAACACGCTGTGGACGCCGGTGTTCTTTGGTGCCCATCGGTTGTTCGCCGGGATGGTAATTATCGTGCTCTTGTGGCTCACCGTCGCGGCGATGGTGGTGCTGGCCGTGCGCCTGGATTTGATCACCGGCCTGATCCTGTTCCCGTACCTGGCGTGGCTGTGCGTGGCCGCGGCGTTGAACTTCTCGATCCTGCGTAATAATCGCTGATGGCTTACCAGCATTGGCCCGCCAGCGAGCCCGAACTGGCCCAGATGCGCCGCTTCAATCGCAAACTGGCGTGGATGCCGCGCTTCAAGGTCCGCAACCGCGTGATGCCGCGTCTGATCCAGGCGCTGTTGCGTGCCAGCCAGACCTTCAAGAAGGCGCCCCTGGCGGAACGCAAAATGCTCGGGGCGATCCCCTTGCGCATCCTGCGGCCCGCTGGCCCGCCCAGAGGCGTGGTGCTGGATATCCACGGCGGTGGCTGGGTGATCGGTAATGCGCAAATGGATGACGACCTTAACCTCGGCATGGTGAATGCGTGCGACGTGGCGGTAGTGTCGGTGGATTACCGACTGGCGGTGGATACGCCAATTGAAGGGCTGTTGGATGACTGCCTGACGGCTGCGCGCTGGCTTTTGGCGGACTGCCCGGAGTTTGCCGGCCTGCCGGTGTTTTTTGTCGGTGAATCGGCCGGCGGGCACCTGGCGGCGGCCACTTTGTTGGCGCTCAAGCAATGGCCCGAGTTGCTCCAGCGGGTGAGCGGCGCGGTGTTGTATTACGGCGTCTACGATTTGACCGGCACGCCCAGTGTGCGCAAGGCCGGGCCGGACACCTTGTTGCTGGACGGGCCGGGCATGGTTCAGGCGCTGCGCCTGCTGACGCCGGGGATCAGCGACGAGACGCGCCGGCAGCCGCCGTTGTCGCCTTTGTATGGAGACTTTGAGGGGCTGCCGCCCGCGCTGATGTTCGTGGGCGAATTGGACCCGCTCAAGGACGACACCCTGCTGATTGCCGAGCGATGGCCAACGGTGGAGGCTCATTTGCTGCCGGAAGCGGCCCACGGGTTTATTCACTTTCCGGTGGCGATGGCCGATCGCGTGTTGGCTTACGCTCGCCAGTGGATAACGAGCCGCATCCTTGGCGATGAGCGTTAGTATCGAGGCGGTGCAGGCCGCTGACATTCCCGATGTGCTGAGCTTCGCTTTGCAGGCGCGGGATGAACTGTTTCCCACGCTCAGTGCCACCGGCGTCCCCCACGATCTGGCGCAGTTTGAAGCGATCTACCTTGAGGGGGGCGGGCGGTTTTTGATTGCTCGTGCCGAAGGCCGGATCGTTGCCTCGGTGGCTTATCGGCCCTACGACGGCCGCTTCCCGCAGTTGAACTACCAGGGGCGCAAGACGGTGGAAGTGGTGCGCCTGTATGTGCTCCCGGCAGCGCGACGCTTGGGCCTGGCGGGCCAGTTATACCGCTCGCTGCAAGCGCTGGCGCGGGCCGATGGCGTAGAGATGATGTACTTGCATACCCATCCGTTTCTGCCCGGTGCGATTGATTTCTGGCGCAGGCAGGGGTTTGAGGTGGTGGGTGTCGAGGCCGACCCGATCTGGCAAACCACCCACATGCATCGGCCTCTGTAGGTGAAGTGTGGGAGGGGGCTTGCCCCCGCTAGCGGTGGGCCAATCACCGATGTATTTGCTGACACTCCCTCATCGGGGGCAAGCCCCTCCCACATTTGGACCACAGTTGGCCGTCAGACCGTCACCAGAGCAAGCTGCCCCAACCTACGGATTCAGTTGGAGCGCAGGCGCAGGATTTGCGCGCCGTCGAACGGGTCCGTCAGGTAATGCCCCTGCACGCCGAAGGTCTCTTGCAAGCGCTGTGGCGTCAGCACTTGCAGCGGCGCGCCCAGCGCCACCAGTTGCCCGCGATCCAGCACGGCCAGGCGATCACAGGTCAATGCCTGATTCAGATCATGCAGCGCAATCAAGGTGGTCACCGGCAAGCCTTGCACACCTTTGAGGATCGCCAGTTGATGCTGGATATCCAGGTGATTGGTCGGCTCATCCAGCAATAAAATCTGCGGCCGTTGCGCCAGGGCGCGGGCGATGTGCACGCGTTGGCGTTCGCCGCCAGAGAGGCTGCGCCAGGCGCGTTGGCTCAGGTGGGTGGCGTCTACGTCGTGCAGCGCCTGGTGCACGATGGCGTCGTCTTCACGCGACCACGGGCTCAGCGCCGACAGCCAGGGCGTGCGGCCTAGCGCCACGGCGTCGAACACGCGGATGGCGTCGTCGGTGTCGGCCTGTTGCTCCACCACCGCCAGCTGTTGCGCGATGGTGCGGCGTGACAACTCACCGACCCGCTTGCCGCCCAGGCGCACTTCACCGCTGGCCGGCGGGCGCAAACCGGCGAGTAATTTGAGCAGGGTGGACTTGCCCGAACCGTTCGGCCCGACGATGCCCAGGGTTTCGCCCGCCTGCACGTCCAGGTCGATACCGTCCAGTAACTGGGCCTCACGCACCTTGAAACCCAGGCCGCTGCAACTGAGCACGCTCATCGGGCGTTCCTCCGGCCAATCAAAATCAACGCAAACACCGGCGCGCCCACCAGTGCCGTGACCACCCCAACGGGAATCACTTGGCCCTTGATCAGGGTGCGTGACAGCACATCGGCGGCGATCAGAAACAGCGCGCCGCCCAAGGCGCTGGCCGGCAGCAAGCGCGAATGCCCGGTGCCAAGCAACAGGCGCACCGCATGGGGAATTACCAAGCCGACAAACCCGATGGAGCCGACGATGGACACCATCACCGCCGTCACCAGCGCGGCGCAGGCCACCAGCACAAATTGCACGCGGCGCACCGGGATGCCGAGGGAGGCCGCCGAGTCGCTGCCGAAGGTGAACGCATCCAGTGCACGCCGGTGCCACAGGCACACCGCGAGCCCCACGACCGCCACCGGCACCGCCAACCACACCGACGGCCAGCGTACGCCGCTGAGGTTGCCCAGCAACCAGAACATAATGCCGCGGGCTTGTTCGGAGCTGGCCGACTTGGTGATCAGGAACGCGGTCAGGGCATTGAACAACTGTGAACCGGCGATGCCCGCGAGGATGATCTGCCCGGTACCGCTGGACGATCCGCTGGCCCGCGCCAGCAGCGTCACCAGCGCAAAGGCCGCCATCGCCCCCACAAACGCGCCCGCCGACAACGACACCAGGCCACCGCCCACGCCGATCAAGGCCACGAGCACCGCGCCGGTTGACGCGCCGGCGCTGATGCCCAGCAGGTACGGGTCGGCCAGCGGGTTACGCAGCAGCGATTGCAGGATCACCCCGCACGTTGCCAACCCTGCGCCGCAAGCTGCGGCCACCAATGCACGGGTGAGGCGGTAGTTCCACACCACGCCTTCGTCGATGGGGTCCAGTACGTAGCCGGCGCCCCAGAGTTTATTGGCGAGCACCTGCAGCACCACCTGCGGTTCGATAGCGGTTTCACCGATGGCGACGCCAGCGAGCAGGGCGAGCAGCAGCAACGCCAGGGCGAGTAGGGTGCGCATCATTGGCCCAGGTGGTAGCCGTCAATGGCGGCCGCCAGTTGTTCAAGGCCCTCGAAGGTGCGCAGGCTCGCCTGCAAGGCCAGAGCGTCGAGGATGATGATGCGGTTGTTCTTCACCGCGTCCATGTTGCGGGTCACGGGGTCGCTGCGCAGGAAGGCGAGTTTCTTTTCATGGTCGTCGGCCGGGTAGCGACGGCGGTCCATGCGTGCGATCACCAGGAAGGTGGGATTGGCCTTGGCGATGGTTTCCCAGCCGACGGCGGGCCACTCCTCATCGGACTGCACCACGTTACGCAGGCCAAGGGTTTGCAGCATGAATTGCGGCACGCCTTTGTGGCCGGCTACGTAAGGGTCGCTGGCCATTTCGGCGCTGGAGAACCACACCAGTGCACTGGCTTGCTGCAAGCCCTTGCCTTGGGCCGTGGCGACGGATTTGGCCAGGCGCGCCTTGAGTTCGTCGGTCAGTTGTTGGCCGCGATCCTGCACGTCGAAAATCTGCGCCAGTTGCTGGAGGCTCTGGTAGATCGTCTCGATGCGAAAGGGCTCCAATCGCGTGCCATCGGCGCCCACCAGGTTGTCCTTGCCTTCGCAGTCGGACGGCAACAGGTAGGTGGGGATCTTCAGTTCATGAAACTGCTCACGGGTGCCGACCACGCCTTGGGGGCCCACCACCCATTCCAGCTCGGCGGCCACCAGTTGCGGGCGCTTGGCGAGTACGGCTTCAAAGCTGGGCTCGTTGTTGGCCAGGCGCTCGATGTGATCGTCCTGGGCCTTGTACTGCGCCGCCACGTTGTTGAACCACAGCGAAGTGCCGACCACCTTGTCGCCCACACCCAGGGCGTAGAGCATCTCGGTGGCGGCCTGGCCGATGGTCACGCTGCGGGCGGGGGCGTGCTGGAAGGTCAGGGTGCTGCCGCAGTTTTGCAGGGTCAGCGGGTACTGAGTGGGCGCGGCTTGCGCCAGGGCACACACACTCAAACCTGCGATCAGGGCGGTAACGCGTGGCAGCATGAGGCGATCTCCTTGTGAACCGTAGGTGCAGCAGGGGAGGTACGGCTCGGAAATACGCCCATGGGCGCTGCTGATACGCAGGGCCAGGATGTCCTTCCCGGACACCCCGCCGGTTAGTGAATTAGCTGGGCCGGCAGGTCTCCTGACTGATGCGTCGTCGCCATGCCCCGCCTTCCCGGACGTGGTCCAGTGGCATTCAAGGGCAGGCTCGGCATCTACAGTTGCGGGGGCAGTTTCGGTTCACGCCGCGTGCGGCGTTTCGAATTCCCTGTTAGTCCCATACGGGAACCGGCGGCCGTATGGTAAGCGATCATCCCTGTAGGAGCGAGCTTGCTCGCGAAGGTCGTCAACGATAACGCTGGGCACCTGATGCCCCGCGGCGCTTTCCTGGTCTTCGCGAGCAAGCTCGCTGCTCCAAAAGAAGCGTCAGAGCCGAATATCCTGGCGGCCGCGGATCAACGCTTCGATCCGGGTGCCTGTGGCGCGCTCTTCGTTGCTGAAGCCGTCGTAGTCGGCCAGGTTGGCGAAGCGGATGCCGGTCAATTGTTCGATCGCAATCACACTGCGCTGGTAGGTTCGCAGCGGGCCGAATACCAGGTCGAGTTGGCCCAGCTCGCGGCTTTGGTCGATCATGTAGGCGCTGGCGGACGGCTTGCCCTCGTCGCTGAGGTAGGCCACCACTTTCCAGAACGCCTTGGGGATTTTCACGCCACGGTAAAGTCGGTCGTCATCGGCGAACACTGGTCCGGTAAATACCGTGGCCCGGGCTTTCCAGCGCTGGGTGTTGTCGAGGATGTAGTCTTCGAGTTCCAGCCAGGTCTTCTGGTTGAAGCCGCTCATCTGTGGCGAGCAGTTGGTGAAGTGAAAGGTGTCGAAGTTGGCGGTGGTCGCCTCGTCGCCCCAATTGGGATCCTGGCGCCGTACCAGGTGGCCGCGGTCCAGGCCATTGCCGGCATAGAGCTCTTCACCTACCTGCGCCTCCAGGGGTAGGCGACCATCGTAGGCCCAGGTGTCGTTGCTGCGGGTGATGTCTACATGCTTGGCGCCGTCGATATTCACCCCCACGTACAGCGCCAGTCGTCGAGCGCGCGACATTGTGATGGAGAAATGCGTGTAGTCCAGGCGCTTGGGTTGCACGTCGCCTGCCAGTGGCTGGTCAACTGTGGGCCATGGCACCACGAAGTCGCTGAGGAAGTCGTCGGCATAGCCTGCGCGGTTTTTGAGGTCCTTGGCCGCGGTGACGCGCGGCGTCGCGGCTCTGGCTTCCAGCAGGGTGGGGCTGGCCGCGACCAATGGGCGCAGGTCGGCAAGCCTTGGGCGGTGGGAAAGGTCGATGTTGGCTGCGCGGGCGGGCATGGGCATGTTCCTTATGGGCCTGGGATAAACACCACTGAAACACAAAACCATGACAATTTGGCCCAGGTGGCGAACTCAGGACTATCCTGAAAACCGTTACCCGGACGTTCATCACACGCCAAAAAGGAGCCAGCTCATGTGTGTTCGCCAACTGCGCAACCCGATTTTTTGCCTGATCCCGCCGTACATGCTCGACCAGATCGCCCGCCACGGGGACAAAGCCCAACGGGAGGTCGCATTACGCACGCGCGCCAAAGACAGCACGTTCCGCTCGTTGCGTATGGTCGCGGTACCCGCCAAGGGCCCGGCCCGCATGGCACTGGCCGTGGGCGCCGAGAAGCAACGCTCGATCTACAGTGCCGAAAACACCGACAGCCTGCCCGGCAAGCTGATTCGCGGCGAAGGGCAGCCCGCCAGTGGCGATGCCGCGGTGGACGAAGCCTATGACGGCCTGGGCGCAACCTTCGATTTTTTCGACCAGGTCTTCGACCGCAACTCCATCGACGATGCGGGCATGGCGCTGGACGCCACGGTGCACTTCGGCCAGGACTACAACAATGCGTTCTGGAATTCGACCCAGATGGTGTTCGGCGACGGCGACCAGCAGCTGTTCAACCGCTTCACCGTGGCACTCGACGTCATTGGCCATGAGTTGGCCCATGGCGTGACCGAGGATGAAGCCAAGCTGATGTATTTTAATCAATCCGGTGCGCTGAACGAGTCGCTGTCGGATGTGTTTGGTTCGCTGATCAAGCAGTACGCGCTGAAGCAAAAGGCCGAGGACGCCGACTGGTTGATCGGCAAGGGGCTGTTTACCAAAAAGATCAAAGGCACCGCTCTGCGTTCGATGAAAGCGCCGGGCACCGCGTTTGATGACAAGCTGCTGGGCAAAGACCCGCAGCCTGGGCACATGGATGATTTTGTGCACACTTACGAGGACAATGGTGGGGTGCATATCAATTCCGGCATTCCCAACCACGCGTTCTATCAGGTGGCCACCCGGATTGGCGGGTTCGCCTGGGAGCGTGCCGGGCGTATCTGGTATGACGCACTGCGCGATTCGCGGTTGCGGCCCAATTCCGGGTTCTTGCGTTTTGCGCGCATTACCCACGATATTGCCGGCCAGCTTTATGGCGTGAACAAGGATGAGCAGAAGGCGGTCAAGGAAGGCTGGAAAGCGGTGGGCATAAACGTTTGACGAAGCCGCCTGAGCGGCGAGGAAAAACCATGCGAATTTCAATCAAGGAAAGCGGCGGACCGGCGTTTTTTCCGGGGTTGGCCAAGCCGCGCACGGTAGAGTTGGACGCGCTGCCCGAGCCTGATCAGCAGGAGTTGCGGCAACTGATTGAAGCGTCGGGTTTCTTTCGGCTGCCGCAAAGCACTCGCCCTGAACCAGGCAACCCCGGCCAGGTGCATTACACCCTGACAGTGACGGAAGGAGCGCGCGAGCACACGGTCTGCGTACTCGCGCCGGTAAAACCCCAGGCCCTGGATGGTTTGGTGCAGTGCGTGCGGCGACATATCAATTGTTGAGGCGCCAACTACTTACGATCCAGCCACACCGTCTGCGCATTGCAGAACTCGCGTACGCCGAAGTGCGACAGCTCGCGGCCGAACCCGCTTTTCTTCACGCCGCCAAACGCCACCCGCGGGTCTGAGACGCTGAACGCGTTGACGAATATCCCGCCGGTTTCCAACTGGTCGGCAATCGCCCGCGCCTTTGCGGAATCGGCTGTGAAGATACTCGCGGTCAGGCCAAACTCGCTGTCATTGGCCAGCGCCACGGCGTGCTCGGCGTCGCGGGCGGTGATGATCGAGGCCACGGGGCCGAACAGTTCCTGTTTGAACGACGTCATTTGGTCGGTAACGTCGGCCAGTACGGTCGGTTCGTAGTAATTGCCCGCGCCCGCGACTTTATGGCCACCCAACAGCAGCGTGGCGCCTTCTTCCAGGGTCGCCTGGACCTGGCCGTGCAGTTCGTCACGCAGATCAAAGCGCGCCATGGGGCCGATATAGGTGGCGGTTGAGGTGGGCTCGCCCATCACCAGGGCGCGGCTGGCTTCAAGGAACTTGGCGGTGAAGGCTTCAACCACGCCCGCTTCGATGATCAAGCGCTTGGCGGCGGCGCAGACCTGGCCGCTGTTCTGGAAACGGCCGATCACGGCGGCTTGCACAGCGGCGTCGAGGTCGGCGTCGTTGAGCACGATAAAGGGGTCGGAGCCGCCCAGTTCCAGCACGCATTTCTTCAACGCGGCCCCGGCCTGTGAGCCGATGGCGATGCCGGCGCGCACGCTGCCGGTGAGCGTCACGGCGGCGATGCGTGGGTCGGCGATGGCGGTGGACACGCCGTCCTGGGTTACGTTGATGACTTCAAACACGCCTTCAGTAAAACCGGCTTTGCGCAACGCTTGCTGGATCAGGTAGGCGCTGCCCATCACATTTGGCGCGTGTTTGAGTACGTAGGTGTTGCCGGCAAGCAGGGTCGGCACCGCGCCGCGCAGTACTTGCCATACCGGGAAGTTCCACGGCATTACCGCGAGGATCGGGCCCAGTGGGCGGTATTCGATCCGGGCGCTGCCGTTGTCCACCAGGGTGGGCTCCGGGGCGAGCATGGCCGGGCCGTGGGCGGCGTACCATTCGCTCAGTTGCGCACACTTTTCGATTTCGGCGCGGGCCTGGGCGATGGATTTGCCCATTTCAAGGGTGATCATTTGCGCCATGTCTTCAGCTTGCTCACGCAGGGCGGCAGCCAGGGCCAGCAGGTATTCGGCGCGCTGGCTCACAGGCGTGCGGCGCCAGGTGCGGAAGGCATCGGTCGAGCGGGCGAGGGCGGCGTTCAGCTGTTCTGCGCTTTCGTAGGGGTAGCTGCCGACTGTTTCGCCGCTGGCGGGGTTGATCGACAGGGCGTGGGTCTGGTGGGAGATAGCATTGTTCATGGCACCGTCCGGCTGAATGAGTGGAATGGGGCCAGCGTACGGGGCTGTATGTTTTCTGGAAACTGAATAATATTAAGCAATACGTTCATGAATGGAGAATGAATTGGATATTAGATCGTTCCCACGCTCTGCGTGGGAATGCATCCCATGACGCTCCGCGTCAAAGACCTATGCGCCAACGATCGGACGCGGAGCGTCCGAGGCAGCGTTCCCACGCAGAGCGTGGGAACGATCATGTACATGATTGGAGAATGATTTGGATCTGGTGCAGCTGGAAATCTTCAAGGCCGTTGCCGAGCAAGGCAGCATCAGCGCCGCCGCGCAGTTGATTCATCGCGTGCCATCGAACCTCACCACGCGCATCAAACAACTGGAGCAGGACCTGGGCGTGGAGTTGTTTATCCGCGAGAAAAGCCGCCTGCGCCTGTCGCCGGCCGGGTGGAATTTCCTTGGCTATACGCGGCGCATTCTCGACCTTGTGCAAGAAGCCCGTGCGACGGTGGCGGGGGAGGAGCCCCAAGGCGCCTTTGCCCTGGGCTCGCTGGAGAGCACGGCGGCCGTGCGTATACCTGCGTTACTGGCGGCGTATAACCAGCAATACACCAAGGTCGAGCTAGACCTGAGCACCGGCCCCTCGGGCACCATGATCGAAGGTGTGCTGTCGGGCCGGCTGACGGCGGCCTTTGTCGATGGGCCGGTGCTGCATTCCACGCTAGAGGGTGTGGCGGTGTTCGAGGAAGAAATGGTGGTGATTGCGCCACTGCATCACGCGCCGATCACCCGCGGCCAGGATGTGAATGGCGAGAACATCTATACGTTTCGCTCCAACTGCTCTTACCGGCATCACTTCGAACGCTGGTTCTCACAGGATGGCGCGGTGCCGGGCAGGATCTTCGAGATCGAGTCGTACCACGGCATGTTGGCCTGTGTCAGCGCCGGGGCCGGGCTGGCGCTGATGCCACGCAGCATGCTGGAGAGTATGCCGGGGTGTGCGGCGGTGAGTGTGTGGCCGCTGCCCGACACATTTCGTATCTTGAATACCTGGCTGATCTGGCGGCGGGGCACGGTGTCACAAAGCTTGAACAGCTTCGTAAAACTGCTGGAAGAACGCAATCTGCCAGCATCCTAGATCAAATGTGGGAGCTGGCCTGCGATAGCGGAGTGTCAGTCAATGAATCTTTAACTGAACCGCCTCTATCGCAGGCAAGCCAGCTCCCACAGGTGTCGTACATCAGCCGCCGAACTGCAGGGTGCCCATGGCCAGTTTGGCCATGATTGCCGTCGCGCCCAGTTGTACCAGCCATAACGCCAACCCACCGAGGAATACTCCCAGCGCAACCTGCAACACCAGGCTCTTCTGGCGCTTGGCTTGCGGTGCGCGTGGGGCGTAGTCGTGCAGTTCGTCGCGGTCGGCGCGCAGGTCCAGGTCATCGTTTCTCATTAGGGTTCTCGCAGCAAAGAGGCAGTCGGCGTTCAGTCTAGTGTGTTCGCCAATAAAAAGGGGGAAGCCAGTGGCTTCCCCCTTCGTCTTACGTTTGCCGGCTTGCTTACAGCACCTCGACAATCGCCTTGGTCACGGCACCAATGTTCGATTGGTTCAGCGCCGCTACGCAGATACGGCCGGTATCCAGTGCGTAGATACCAAACTCGCTGCGCAGACGGGTGACTTGCTCAACGCTCAAACCGGAGTAGGAGAACATCCCGCGCTGGCGGCCAACGAAGCTGAAGTCGTGACCTGGCGCGGCCTTGGCCAGTTCGGCGACCATCTGCTCGCGCATACCGCGGATGCGCAGGCGCATCTCGGCCAGTTCGGCTTCCCACTGGGCACGCAGTTCCGGATTGTTGAGTACCGCGGCGACGATGGCTGCGCCGTGGGTCGGCGGGTTGGAGTAGTTGGTGCGGATCACACGCTTGACCTGGGACAGGATGCGCGCGCTTTCTTCCTTGGACTCGCTGACGATCGACAGCGCGCCTACGCGTTCGCCATACAAGGAGAACGACTTGGAGAACGAGCTGGACACAAAGAAGGTCAAGCCTGATTCCGCGAACAAGCGCACCGCAGCGGCGTCTTCGTCGATGCCGTCGCCAAAGCCCTGGTAGGCCATGTCGAGGAACGGCACCAGGTTTTTCGCCTTGACCACGTCCAGCACGTTTTGCCAGTCGGCCGGGCTGAGGTCGACGCCGGTCGGGTTATGGCAGCAGGCGTGCAGCACCACGATGGACTGTGGCGGCAGGGCGTTGAGGTCTTCAAGCAGGCCGGCACGGTTCACGTCGTGGGTGGCGGCGTCGTAGTAGCGGTAGGTCTGCACCGGGAAACCGGCTTTTTCAAACAGCGCCTGGTGGTTTTCCCAGCTTGGGTCGCTGATGGCGACGACGGCGTTGGGCAGCAGTTGCTTGAGGAAGTCGGCGCCGATTTTCAGCGCGCCTGTGCCGCCCACGGCCTGGGCGGTAATCACACGGCCGGCGCTCAACAGCGGCGACTCAGCGCCAAACAGCAGCTTTTGCACGGCTTGGTCGTACGCCACGATGCCGTCGATTGGCAAGTAGCCACGGGCGGCATGTTGCGCCACACGAATGGCTTCCGCTTCGGCAACGGCACGCAAGAGTGGAATCTTCCCCTCCTCGTTGCAGTAAACGCCCACGCCAAGGTTCACCTTGGTGGTCCGTGTGTCGGCGTTGAATGCTTCGTTGAGGCCCAGGATTGGATCGCGTGGTGCCATTTCGACAGCGGAGAACAGGCTCATTTTTGCGGCAGCTCTATGGGGGGTAGGAGGGACGTGTCGCGCTCCAGCCGAATGCACTAGAGCGGTGCACAAACGGGGAGCTAGTATAGAGGCCATCACGGCTGAGAGCGACAACGGAAACGGCTTTTCGGCCATGTTTTTCGGTTTATTTGCTGACCGTTAGTCTTATTGCAACATTGGCGAGCAAGGTCGCGTAGGACGACGGCCTTGAAACCCGTCACATTTGACACCACTTCTACAGCTATCATGGTTTTTTCCTGCAACCTGCGATGATTATTCGCGGGTTGCTGAGCTATTTCGTCCCTGGCGGTGTCGAGTCTGGGGTGACTTTACGAGGTACGTTATGTCGGATTTCCAGCTCGTTACCCGTTTTGAACCCGCCGGCGATCAACCGGAAGCCATTCGTCAGATGGTCGAAGGCATTGAAGCCGGCCTGGCGCACCAGACGCTGCTTGGGGTGACCGGGTCCGGCAAGACCTTCAGCATCGCCAACGTGATCGCCCAGACCAACCGCCCGACCCTGGTGCTGGCGCCGAACAAAACCCTGGCGGCGCAGCTCTATGGCGAGTTCAAGGCGTTCTTCCCGAACAACGCGGTGGAGTATTTCGTTTCCTACTACGACTACTACCAGCCCGAAGCCTATGTGCCGTCGTCCGATACCTTTATCGAGAAGGATGCGTCGATCAACGACCACATCGAGCAGATGCGCCTGTCGGCCACCAAGGCACTGCTGGAGCGCAAAGACGCGATCATCGTCACCACGGTGTCGTGCATCTACGGCTTGGGCAGCCCGGAAACCTATCTGAAGATGGTGCTGCACGTCGACCGTGGTGACAAACTCGACCAGCGCGAATTGCTGCGGCGCCTGGCGAGCCTGCAGTACACCCGTAACGACATGGATTTTGCCCGCGCCACCTTCCGGGTGCGCGGCGATGTGATCGACATCTACCCGGCGGAATCCGACCTGGAAGCGATTCGCATCGAGCTGTTCGATGATGAGGTCGAAAGCCTGTCAGCCTTCGACCCGTTGACCGGTGAAGTGATCCGCAAGCTGCCACGCTTCACCTTCTACCCCAAAAGCCATTACGTGACTCCACGCGAAACCTTGATGGGCGCCATCGAGGGCATCAAGGTCGAGCTGGCCGAGCGCCTGGAATACTTGCGCTCCAACAATAAGCTGGTGGAAGCCCAGCGCCTGGAGCAGCGCACTCGCTTCGACCTGGAGATGATCCTGGAACTGGGTTACTGCAACGGCATCGAAAACTACTCGCGTTACCTGTCGGGCCGTGACTCCGGGGCGCCGCCACCGACGCTCTATGACTACCTGCCGCCGGACGCCTTGCTGGTGATCGACGAATCCCACGTCAGCGTGCCGCAGGTGGGCGCCATGTATAAGGGCGACCGTTCGCGCAAGGAAACCCTGGTGGAATATGGTTTCCGCCTGCCGTCGGCGCTGGACAACCGGCCGATGCGCTTTGACGAGTGGGAAGCCATCAGCCCGCAGACCATCTTCGTCTCCGCTACGCCCGGCAACTATGAAGCCGAGCACGCGGGCCGCGTCATCGAGCAACTGGTACGTCCCACTGGCCTGGTGGACCCGGAAATCGAAATCCGCCCCGCGCTGACCCAGGTCGACGACTTGCTCTCGGAAATCAACAAGCGTGTGGCCCTGGAAGAGCGGGTGCTGGTCACCACTCTGACCAAGCGCATGTCCGAAGACTTGACTGATTACCTGGCCGACCACGGCGTGCGCGTGCGTTACCTGCACTCGGACATCGACACCGTGGAACGCGTGGAAATCATCCGCGACCTGCGCCTGGGCACCTTCGATGTGCTGGTGGGGATCAACCTGCTGCGTGAAGGCCTGGACATGCCGGAAGTGTCGCTGGTGGCGATCCTGGATGCGGACAAGGAGGGCTTCCTGCGCTCCGAACGCTCGCTGATCCAGACCATCGGCCGAGCGGCGCGTAACCTCAATGGACGCGCGATCCTGTATGCGGACCGCATTACCGGTTCCATGGAGCGGGCGATCGGCGAGACCCAGCGTCGTCGCGACAAGCAGATCGCGTTCAACCTGGAACACGGCATTACCCCCAAAGGTGTGTTCAAGGACGTTGCCGACATCATGGAAGGCGCCACCGTGCCGGGCTCGCGCAGCAAGAAGCGCAAGGGCATGGCCAAGGCTGCCGAGGAAAGTGCCAAGTACGAGAACGAACTGCGCTCGCCGAGTGAGATCACCAAGCGGATTCGGCAGTTGGAAGAAAAAATGTACCAGCTGGCGCGGGATCTGGAGTTTGAAGCGGCGGCGCAGACGCGTGATGAGATTGGCAAGTTGCGTGAGCGTCTGCTGGCTGTTTGATTTGCGTAGATTGGGCTGGCCTCATCGCGGGCAAGCCCGGCTCCCACATTGATCTGTGAATACGGTCAATGTGGGAGCTGGCTTGCCTGCGATGGCCGCGCCTTGGTTTTCCAGAAATCACCCAGGCTGTTACCATTCGCCCCTTGTTTCAATTTTCAGTTATATCGCCCATTCGAGACCTGCCATGACCACCGTCCGCACGCGCATTGCGCCATCGCCTACTGGGGATCCCCACGTCGGTACTGCTTACATCGCCCTGTTCAACTACTGCTTTGCCAAGCAGCATGGCGGTGAGTTCATCCTGCGGATCGAAGACACCGATCAACTGCGCTCCACCCGTGAGTCCGAACAGCAGATTTTCGATGCCCTGCGCTGGTTGGGCATTACCTGGGCTGAAGGTCCAGATGTCGGCGGCCCGCATGGCCCGTATCGCCAGAGCGAGCGCAGCGACATCTACAAGCAGTACACCCAGCAACTGGTCGATATGGGCCATGCCTTCCCGTGCTTCTGCACCGCCGAAGAACTGGACCAGATGCGCGCCGAGCAACAGGCCCGTGGCGAAACCCCGCGCTACGATGGCCGTGCGCTGCTGTTGTCCAAGGAAGAAGTGGCTGCGCGCCTGGCCGCCGGTGAGCCTCACGTCATTCGTATGAAAGTGCCAAGCGAAGGCGTATGCGTGGTGCCGGACATGCTGCGCGGTGACGTCGAAATCCCGTGGGACCGCATGGACATGCAGGTGCTGATGAAGACCGACGGCTTGCCGACGTACTTCCTGGCCAACGTGGTCGATGACCATCTGATGGGCATCACCCATGTGCTGCGCGGCGAAGAGTGGCTGCCATCGGCGCCGAAACTGATCCTGCTGTACGAATACTTCGGCTGGGAGCAACCGCAGCTGTGCTACATGCCGCTGCTGCGTAACCCGGACAAGAGCAAGCTGTCCAAGCGTAAGAACCCGACGTCGGTGACGTTCTACGAGCGCATGGGCTTTATGCCTGAGGCGATGCTCAACTACCTGGGTCGCATGGGCTGGTCTATGCCGGACGAGCGCGAGAAGTTCTCGCTGCAGGAAATGGTCGACAACTTCGACCTGTCCCGCGTCTCCCTCGGTGGGCCGATCTTCGATATCGAGAAGCTGTCGTGGCTCAATGGTCAGTGGCTGCGTGACTTGCCCGTGGAGGAGTTTGCCTCCCGTGTGCAGCAGTGGGCATTGAACCCCGAGTACATGATGAAAATTGCGCCGTTGGTGCAGGGCAGGGTAGAGACGTTCAGCCAGGTCGCACCCTTGGCCAGTTTCTTCTTTGCCGGTGGCGTGAATCCCGATCCCAAGCTGTTCGAGTCCAAGAAGCTTTCCGGTGACCAAATTCGCCAGCTGATGCAGTTGATCCTGTGGAAGCTTGAAAGCCTGCGTCAGTGGGAGAAGGATGCGATCACCGCGACCATCCAGGCGGTGGTGGAATCCCTGGAGCTGAAACTGCGCGATGCCATGCCGCTGATGTTTGCCGCCATCACCGGGCAGGCCAGTTCGGTGTCGGTGCTCGATGCGATGGAAATTCTCGGCCCGGACTTGACTCGTTTCCGTCTACGCCAAGCCCTTGATTTGCTTGGGGGTGTATCGAAGAAAGAAAACAAGGAATGGGAAAAGCTGCTGGGCGCTATCGTTTAAGCAGGCCGCTTAGGGCACGAAACCCCGGTTTTTCGGGGTTTCGTCGGTAAGTGATTGTTATCCCGGCAAAAAATTTTGGAAATTGTTGAAAATAAATTTGACACGTTTCCAAACCGCCATTAAGATTCGCCCCGTCCTCACCGATGAGGGGCTATAGCTCAGCTGGGAGAGCGCTTGCATGGCATGCAAGAGGTCAACGGTTCGATCCCGTTTAGCTCCACCAATTTACAGGTTCAAGGTTCCGGCCACACCGTCCTTGAATTGATCAGGTCTCAGCTCTGATCAGATGTACAGAAGGTTTGTGTCCCCTTCGTCTAGTGGCCTAGGACACCGCCCTTTCACGGCGGTAACAGGGGTTCGAGTCCCCTAGGGGACGCCACGATTACCCGCTCTGCGGGATTTTTAAGGGTCATTCAATTATTGAATGGCCCTTTTGTTTGTCTGGCGTTTGGCCAATTCCCTCCTTTATTACCCATTTTTCTGTTCTGACCGGCGGTCGTGCTTGTCGCTTGCCAAATATTATTATGGTAATAATATTAAACCCCATGAGAGACGGAGGCTTCGATGAGCGATAAAAAAGCGCAAACCCGCGAACGTATTTTGCAGGCTGCCAGCGCGGCGTTGATCCAGCGTGGCCCGGCTGAGCCCAGTGTGGGCGAAGTGATGGGGGCGGCTGGGCTGACGGTAGGAGGCTTCTACGCGCATTTTGAAAGCAAAGACGCACTGATGCTGGAAGCGTTCAACCAGTTGTTGGCGCAGCGCCGCGCCTCCATCGATGACTTGGATGACCAGCTGACCGGCGAAGAGCGTCGCACGTTGGTCGCCGCGTTTTATCTGTCACGCAAGCACCGCGACTCCACGACCCAGGCCTGCCCGTTGCCCGCGACGGTGGGGGAGATGGGGCGCTTGCCGGATGCTTTTCGCGAGGTCTTGAACGAGCACGTCGAGTTGATGGCTGCGCAACTGGCCGGCAGCCCTGAAGAGATCGACAAAGCCCTGGCGGACATGGCCTTGATGGTCGGGGGGCTGACCCTGGCGCGGGCGCTGGGGCCGGGCGAGTTATCGGATCGGGTGATACGTGCGGCCAAGTCGGCGGTACGCTGAAAAAGGGGACGCGAGATGGGCGCATTGACCTGGGTTCGTGGTTTCAATGGCACGGTGGGGCGCCTTGCGCCGCATGCGGTCGCCAGCAAGATGCGTCGCACCTTCATGACCCCGCGCGATCTGCCGCCGCGTGACTGGGAGTTGCCGCTGTTGGCCCAGTCGGAGCGCATCACCCTGCGTTTCGGCCTGTCGGCGTTGCGATGGGGGCATGGCCCGGCGGTGCTGCTGATGCATGGCTGGGAAGGCCGGCCCACCCAGTTCGCTAGCTTGATCACGGCGTTGGTCGACAACGGCTATTCGGTGATAGCCCTGGACGGTCCCGCTCACGGCCGGTCGCCAGGGCGTGAAGCCCATGTACTGCTGTTTGCCCGCGCCATGCTTGAGGCGGCGGCCGAGCTGCCGCCGCTGTATGCGGTGGTCGGCCATTCCATGGGCGGCGCCAGTGCGATGTTGGCGGTGCAGTTGGGGTTGCGTACGCAGGCATTGGTCAGCATTGCCGCACCGTCGCGCTTTCTGGATGTGCTACGCGGGTTCACCCGCATGGTCGGCTTGCCGCCACGGGCGCGCTCAGCCTTTATCCAAGAGGTGGAGTTGAGCATGGGCATGGCGCTCAAGCATTTGGACGTGGCCCACTACCAACTGAACATTCCCGGCCTGATCGTCCACGCCGAAGACGACACCTTTGTTCCGGTCAGGGCGGCTCAAGCCATTCACGAAGCCTGGTTCGACAGCCGCCTGCTGCGCTTGGAGCAGGGCGGCCACCAGAAAGTGCTCGCCGACCCGCAGGTCATCGATGCTGTGCTCGCCCTATTGGCCGGCTGCCGTCTACAGGAGCGCCAGATCGCCTGATACACTGCCCCGCCGACATCAATCGACTGGAGCAAGGCATGGGCTGGGATTTGGCAACGCCGTTCATCATCGATCTGCAGGTTGCGGCTGAGGACATCGACGGCCTGGGGCACGCCAATAATGCGGTGTACGTCTCATGGCTGGAGCGTTGTGCCTGGCGCCATTCCCAGCGCCTGGGGCTGGACCTCACCGAATACCGCCGCCTCGACCGCGCCATGGCCGTGGTACGCCATGAGATCGACTACCTGGCGGCAGGCTATGAGGGCGATGAGTTACAACTGGCCACCTGGATCGTCGACTGGGACCAGCGCCTGAAGATGACCCGCCGTTTCCAACTGGTACGCCCCCGTGACGGCGCGACCCTGCTGCGCGCGCAAACAACCTTCGTATGTATTGAGTTGTCCAGCGGCAAGCCCAAGCGCATGCCCGCCGAGTTTATTGAAGGTTACGGCCCCGCCCTGACAGGGGGTTAACGGTTGCCGCGGGAAACCCAGTAAACTGCGCCACGATTTTTGTTGAGTGTTTTCCATGCAAATTGCTTTGGCGCCCATGGAGGGGTTGGTCGACAACATCCTGCGGGACGTGTTGACCCACGTGGGCGGTATCGACTGGTGCGTGACCGAGTTCATCCGGGTCAACGACCGCCTGCTCACGCCTGCCTATTTCCACAAGCTCGCGCCTGAACTGCTGCACGGTGCCCACACGGCGGCGGGTGTGCCGTTGCGGGTGCAGTTGCTCGGTTCCGACCCAGTGTGCCTGGCGGAAAATGCCGCCCTGGCCTGTGAATTGGGCTCTGAAGTGATCGACCTGAACTTCGGGTGTCCGGCCAAGACCGTGAATAAATCCCGAGGTGGCGCGGTGCTGCTCAAGGAGCCGGAGCTGCTCAACCAGATCGTCGAGCACGTGCGCCGCGCCGTACCCGCCCATATTCCCGTGACCGCCAAGATGCGCCTGGGCTTCGACAGCCCGGATGGCGCGCTGGTGTGCGCCACGGCCCTGGCCGAGGGCGGCGCTGCGCATATCGTGGTGCATGCACGCACCAAGGCCGATGGCTACAAGCCGCCGGCTCATTGGGAGTGGATCCCGCGGGTGCAGGACGTGGTCAAGGTGCCGGTGTTTGCCAATGGCGATATCTGGAGCGTCGAAGACTGGAAACGCTGCCGCGAAATCAGCGGCGCCGAAGACATCATGCTGGGCCGTGGCCTGGTGGCGCGGCCCGATCTGGCGCGGCAGATTGTGGCGGCCAAGGCCGGCGAAGAGGTGGTCGAGATGACCTGGGCGCAGATGCAGCCGATGCTTCAGGAGTTCTGGCGTCAGTCGGTGGCGCAACTGACGGAGAAGCAGGCGCCCGGCCGCTTGAAACAGTGGCTGGCGATGCTCACGCGCAACTACCCGCAAGCGGTGGAGTTGTTCACGGCCCTACGCCGGGAGACGGACTTGAACCAAGTCAGCCGCCTGCTGGGTATGCCGCATCCAACAGCCGTTTAACCGGCAGCCTTACTCCAGCAGCTGCCTGAACCCCTCGATCGGCAACGGTCGGCTGTGCAAATAGCCCTGGAATAAATGGCAGCCGAGCTTTTGCAGGAACGCCAGTTGCTCCAGGGTTTCCACCCCCTCGGCGATGACTTCCAGGTTCAGGCTGCGCGCCATGGCCACAATGGCGCGGATGATTTCTGCATCATTGGGGTCGTGGGTCGCATCGCGCACGAACGACTGATCGATCTTCAGCGCATCCACCGGCAAGCGCTTGAGGTAGGTCAAGGATGAGTAGCCGGTGCCGAAATCATCCATTGCAAAGCTCACGCCGAGTTTTTTCAGGCGACGCATCTTCACCACGGTATCGTCCAGGTTCTGGATCACGATGCCTTCGGTGATTTCCAGTTTCAGCAGGCTGAACGGCAGGCCGTGTTGCTTGAGGCTATGCTCCACCCGTTCCACAAAGTCGTTCTGGCGAAACTGCCGGGGGCTGATATTCACGCACAGGCTGAAATTGAGCGGGTCTACCAGGCCATCGGCAATCAACTGGGCAAAGGCGCCGCAGGCTTCATCGAGAATCCAGGTGCCGACCTCCAGGATCAGGCCGCTGTCTTCCAATACCTTGATAAATTCCGCCGGTGACTGCGCGCCCAATTGTGGGTGCTGCCAGCGCACCAGGGCCTCGGCGCCGACTATCCGGTTGCCGCGCGCATCCACCTGGGGCTGGTAATGCACGCTGAATTCGCCGCGTGACAAGGCCAGGCGCAAGTCAGTCTCCATGCGCAGGCGTTCGCTAGCGGTTCTTTGCATGCTGTTGTGGAACATCTGCGTGGTGTTGCGCCCGGAGTCCTTGGCGCGGTACAGGGCGATGTCGGCGCGCTTGAGCAAATCGGCGGGTGTGGTGCCGTGGTCGGGGATCAGTGCCACGCCGATGCTGGGTGTGACCTGCAGCCGATGACCGTCGAGAAACATCGGCTCCGAGAGCAATTCGCGCAGGGTATCGGCCAGCGCTTGCACTTGGCTGCTGACCGTCTGGCGGGTGCCCTCCAGGCCGCTGAGCAATACCACAAACTCATCGCCGCCCAAGCGCGCCACGGTGTCCTCCATGCGCACGCTGGCTTCCAGGCGCGCGGTGACGATTTTCAACACGGTATCGCCAACGGGGTGGCCGAGGGAGTCGTTGATGTGCTTGAAGTGGTCCAAGTCCAGAAACAGCAGGGCGCCGCGCAGGTTGTGGCGCTTGAGCAGGGCGATCTGCTGGCTCAGGCGGTCCATCAGCAGTGCGCGGTTCGGCAGGTTGGTCAGCGGGTCGTGATAGGCCAGGTGCCGGATTTGTGCCTGGGCGTTCTTCAATAGGCTCACATCCCGTGCGGTCAGCAGCAGGCAGGGGGTTTCATTCAAGGTGATCGGCTCCACCGAGACCTCCACCGCCAGTACCTCGCCACGCTTGTTGCGCCAGAGCATTTCCAGGTGGTGAATGCGCCCCTTGATCTGCAACTCGGCCAACAGTGCGGCGCGTTGGTTTTCGTCGGCCCAGATGCCGATCTGGTACAGGGTCAGGCCGATGGCCTCTTCGGTGCGGTAACCGGTCAGGCGGCAAAAGCCATCGTTGACCTCCACATAGCGGCCGGTGTCGCGCTCGGTGATGGAAATCGCATCGGGGCTGGAGTGGAACGCCTTGGCGAACTTCTCTTCACTGGCCTTGAGTGCGGCTTCCGAGCGTTGCTGTTGGGTAATATCGCGCAGCGTGGTGACGATGCACGGCTGGTCGCTGACCTTGATTAAACGGCTGGAAATCATGCAAGTCAGGCTTTGGCCGTCCTTGTGATGCACCACGATGGCCACGTTGCTCAGGGCCTGCTCGCGAATCACCTGCTCGATGCGTTGCAGGCGCTTGCTGGAGTCGTCCCACAGGCCGATTTGTTCGGCGCTTTTGTCGAGTACTTCGGCGGCTGTAAAGCCAAACGTCTGGGTAAACGCCGGGTTGATCTCGATGAACGCGCCGCTGTCCAGGCAGGTGACGCAGATCGGGTCGGGGCTGGCCTGGAACAGGCTGGCGAACTTTTCCTCCGAGGCGGTCAGCCGTTGCTCGCGCTCGACCTGGTCGGTGATATCCAGCAAGGTGCCGGCCATGCGCAGGGGCTTGCCTGACTCATCGCGATACAGGCGTGCGCGGCTCTCCAGGTAACGCGGGCTGCCGTCTTCCATTTGCACGCGGTAGGTCAACTGATAGTTGCCGTCCGGGCCTTCGCGCAAACTGCGGTACGCATGGCGCATACCCTCGCGGTCTTCATCGGACATGCCCTCAAAAAACGCATCGAAGGATTCATGGAACGGCGCGGGTTCCAGCCCGTGCAACTGGGCGGCACGCGCCGAGCCGTAGAGCATGCCGCTGGGGATGTGCCAATCCCAGGTGCCCAGTTGCGCGGAATCCAGAGCCAGGTCCAGGCGCTCCTGGCTGTCCTTGAGTGCTTGCTCGGCGTTTTTACGTTCGGTGGTGTCCAGGAACGTGCTGATCAGGTATGCCTCGCCGTCCAGTTCGACCTTTTGTGCGCTGAGGGTGCCGTCATGGATCTGGCCGTTGCTGGCGCAGAACTGCACTTCCATGGTGATGGGTTCGCCTTTGCGCTGGGTGGCCTTGACCAGCAGCGCCCGCTGTTCCGGATGGCGCCACAGGCCCAGTTCCAGGGTGGTGCGGCCGATGGCATCGGCCACTGGCCAGCCGAACAGCATCTCGAAATACTGGTTGGCTTCGCTGATCAAGCCGTCGGCCTGGCGCGTCAGCAGCACCATGTTCGGGCACAGGTGGAAGAGTGTGGCGAAGCGCTTTTCCGAATGGCTGAGGGCGTGTTCACGGTCGCGTTGGTGGGTGATCTCGCGGATCACCCCGATCATGCGTCGCCGTCCGGCTTTGTCGGGGGCCAGGTTGCCGCTGATTTCCAGCCAGTGCAGGCTGCCATCGGGCCATTGGATGCGGTGGTGCATGGCGCGGTCGAAGGGCTCTCCGGCGAGCACCGCATGAAAGCCGCGCACCACCCGCGCGCTGTCTTGCGGGGCCAGCAGGTCGAGGTAGTCCAGGTCCTTGGGCAGAGGCTGGCGCGGGTCAAAGCCGAATAGCGCCTGGGTGCCCCGTGACCAACTGATTCTTCCTGTGTCGATTTCCCAGCACCAGGCACCCAGCCGCGCGGCATTGAGGGCCGCCAGCAGCTGCGGGGCACTGTCCCAGCTTTGTTCCGCCGCTTGAGGGTCCAGGGCGTAGATGCGGGGCAGGGGTGGAATCGGGTCAAGGGGGTTGCGCATTATCAAAGGGCCTTGGCTCATTGAGAAAACCGCGCGGTTTGACCCAAACCCTTGGCCCGCACGGTGTCATGCCGATAACCCTGGCAGATCGACCTGTGCATCCAACAGGCTCATGAAAGCCCGCGCAGCGTTCGACAGCGTCCTTTCGGTGTGCACGATATAGCCTAGCTGGCGACTGAGCTGTATGCCCGGCAAAGCGATACTTGCCACCTGATCGTCGAGCATGGTGCGTGGTAACACACTCCAGGCCAGACCGATGGAGACCATCATCTTGATGGTTTCCAGGTAGTTAGTACTCATCGCGATATTGGGCATCAGGCCCTGCGCCTCGAACAGGCGGCTGACAATATGGTGGGTAAAGGTATTGCCTCCGGGAAACACCGCCGGATGCCCGGCTATATCCGCCAGGCTGACGGAACCGTTGCTGATCAGGCTGTGTTCCGGCGCCACCACAAAATCCAGCGGGTCGTCCCACACCCGGGTGGCGCGTACCAGGTTGTGGGGCTCTGGCGCCAGGGTGATCACTGCGACTTCCGCACGGCCGTGGAGGATTTCTTCGTAGGCCACTTCTGAATCCAGAAACTGAATATCCAGCGCCACATTCGGGTATTGCCGGGTGAAGGTGCGCAGAATCGGTGGCAGGCGGTGCAGGCCGATATGGTGGCTGGTGGCCAGGGTGAGGCGGCCGCTGACTTCGCCGGTGAGGTTAGTCAGGGCCCGGCGGGTGTCGTCCAGCACGTTGAGGATTTGATAGGCGCGGGGCAGCAAGGCCCGCCCGGCTTCGGTCAGGCCGACTTCGCGGCCCAGGCGGTCGAACAGCCGTACCTTCAATTGTTGTTCCAGACCGGCGATGCGCTTGCTGATGGCCGGCTGGGTCAGGTGCAGGCGTTCGCCGGCGCCCGAGAAGCTGCCGGTCTCGGCGATGGCGATAAAGGCGTTGAGGTTTGCCAGGTCCATGGTGCTATTCCAGTTGGTAATCCAAAGCATAAAAAATATGAATTTGAGTTATTTAATGTAGCGCCATACCATCAGCCTCACAAGCCAAAGGGTTATTGAAAAGCCCGGCGTATAGAAGCACCGCTGATGAGGACCGACTGATGGCCGGCAAAACGCTTTACGACAAGCTTTGGGATTCCCATGAAGTGAAACGTCGCGATGATGGATCGTCGCTGATCTATATCGACCGTCACATCATCCATGAAGTGACCTCGCCCCAAGCGTTCGAAGGCCTGCGACTGGCCGGGCGCAAGCCTTGGCGCGTCGACTCCATCATCGCCACGCCGGACCACAACGTGCCGACCACTCCTGAGCGCAAAGGCGGCATCGAAGCCATTGCCGACCAGGTCTCGCGGTTGCAGGTGCAGACCCTTGACGACTATTGCGACGAATACGGCATCACCGAATTCAAGATGAACGACGTGCGCCAAGGCATCGTCCACGTCATCGGCCCGGAGCAGGGCGCAACCTTGCCGGGCATGACCGTGGTCTGCGGTGACTCCCATACCTCCACCCACGGCGCGTTCGGCGCTCTGGCCCACGGCATCGGTACTTCCGAGGTGGAGCACGTGTTTGCCACCCAGTGCCTGGTGGCCAAGAAAATGAAAAACATGCTGGTGCGCGTCGAAGGCCAATTGCCGTTTGGCGTGACCGCCAAGGACATCGTACTGGCCGTGATCGGCAAGATCGGCACCGCAGGCGGCAACGGCCATGCCATCGAGTTCGCCGGCAGTGCTATCCGCGAGCTGTCCATTGAAGGCCGCATGACCATCTGCAACATGTCCATCGAAGCCGGTGCCCGCGTGGGTATGGTGGCGGCGGACGAAAAAACCGTCGAATACGTCAAAGGTCGCCCCTTCGCGCCGCAAGGCGCCGATTGGGACGCCGCCGTCGAAGCCTGGAAAGACCTGGTCTCCGACGCCGATGCGGTGTTCGACACCGTGGTCGAACTCGACGCTGCGCAGATCAAGCCGCAAGTCAGCTGGGGCACTTCGCCGGAAATGGTCTTGGCCGTTGACCAGAACGTGCCGGACCCGGCCAAAGAGGCCGACCTGGTCAAGCGCGGCTCCATCGAGCGTGCCTTGAAATACATGGGGTTGACCGCCAATCAGGCGATCACTGATATCCAGTTGGACCGTGTATTTATCGGCTCCTGCACCAACTCGCGGATCGAAGACCTGCGCGCCGCGGCGGTGATCGCCAAGGGCCGCAAGGTGGCCTCGACTATCAAGCAAGCCATTGTGGTGCCAGGTTCCGGGCTGGTTAAAGCCCAGGCGGAAGCCGAAGGGCTGGACAAGATCTTCCTCGAAGCCGGTTTTGAATGGCGGGAGCCGGGCTGCTCGATGTGCCTGGCGATGAACCCGGACCGCCTGGAGTCGGGCGAGCATTGCGCATCGACCTCCAACCGTAACTTCGAAGGGCGTCAGGGCGCGGGTGGGCGTACCCACCTGGTGAGCCCGGCCATGGCCGCCGCTGCTGCCGTCAACGGTCGTTTCATCGACGTTCGCGAATTGATCTGAGGAAAACCCGATGAGAGCTTTTACCCAACATACAGGCCTTGTAGCGCCGTTGGACCGTGCCAATGTGGACACCGACCAGATCATCCCCAAGCAATTTTTGAAGTCGATCAAGCGCACCGGTTTCGGCCCCAACTTGTTCGATGAGTGGCGCTACCTGGACGTGGGCTACGCCTACCAGGACAACTCCAAGCGCCCCCTGAACAAGGACTTTGTGCTCAACGCCGAGCGTTACCAAGGTGCCAGCGTGTTGCTGGCCCGGGAAAACTTCGGTTGCGGCTCCAGCCGTGAACACGCGCCGTGGGCCCTGGAAGAGTACGGCTTTCGCAGCATCATCGCGCCGAGCTACGCCGATATCTTCTTCAACAACAGCTTCAAGAACGGCCTGTTGCCGATCATCTTGAGCGACGCAGAAGTGGACGAGTTGTTCCAGCAAGTGGAGGCCAATGTCGGCTACCAATTGACGGTGGACCTGGCCGCGCAAACCGTGACCCGCCCTGACGGCAAGGTGTACCACTTTGAAGTGGATGCCTTCCGTAAGCACTGCCTGATCAACGGCCTGGATGACATTGGCCTGACCTTGCAGGACGGCGATGCGATTGCTGCGTTTGAAACCAGGCACCGGGCGAGCCAGCCCTGGTTGTTTCGCGATGCCTGATTTGCGGTAACCGTGCGGGCCCCATCGCGGGCAAGCCCGACTCCCACATTGGAGTGCATTCCAACGGTGGGAGCTGGCTTGCCTGCGATAGCGCCAGTGCAACCACCACAAACCCCAAGGAAAGCCACCATGACCACCACCGCCCACACCCAAGTCGTGCAAAAACAATTCGGCGAGCAAGCCTCGGCCTACCTGAGCAGCGCCGTACACGCCCAGGGCACCGAATTCGCTGTGCTACAGGCCGAGCTGGCCGGGCAGGGCGCTGCACGCTTGCTGGACCTGGGCTGCGGTGCCGGTCATGTCAGCTTCCATGTGGCGCCTCTGGTCAAAGAAGTGGTGGCCTACGACTTGTCCCAGCCCATGCTCGACGTGGTGGCCGCTGCCGCCAAAGACCGCAACCTGGACAACATCCGCACCGTGCACGGCGCCGCTGAGTGCTTGCCCTTTGCCGAGGGTGAGTTCGACTTCGTATTCAGCCGTTATTCGGCCCATCACTGGAGCGACCTCGGCCTGGCCCTGCGTGAAGTGCGCCGGGTGCTCAAGCCGGGCGGCGTGGCGGCATTTGTGGATGTCTTGTCACCGGGCAGCCCCCTGTTGGACACTTACCTGCAAACCGTCGAAGTGCTGCGCGACACCAGCCACGTGCGTGATTACTCCGGCGCCGAGTGGATGCGCCAGTTGAGTGAGGCTGGCCTGCACGTGCGCAACAGCAGTCGCCAGCGCTTGCGCCTGGAATACACCTCGTGGGTCGAGCGCATGCGCACGCCAGAGGTATTGCGTGCGGCAATCCTTAAGCTGCAACAGGCGATGGGCCAGGAAGTGCGCGATTATTACGACATTCAAGCCGACGGCACCTTCAGCACCGATGTGCTGGTGGTCTTCGCCGAACGCTGATTGATTTTTCCCGACCTGCCCACGGGCGGGTCGCTTGATGAAATGAGGAACGCATGAGCAAGCAGATTCTGATTCTCCCTGGCGACGGTATTGGTCCGGAAATCATGGCCGAAGCGGTCAAGGTCCTTGAGCTTGCCAACAGCAAGTACAACCTGGGCTTCGAGCTGAGCCACGATGTGATCGGCGGCGCCGCCATCGACAAGCACGGCGTGCCCCTGGCCGACGAGACCCTCGACCGCGCCCGGGCTGCCGATGCCGTGCTGCTCGGCGCCGTGGGTGGGCCGAAATGGGACAAGATCGAGCGTGACATCCGCCCTGAGCGCGGCCTGCTGAAAATCCGTGCGCAACTGGGCCTGTTCGGCAACCTGCGCCCGGCCATCCTCTACCCGCAACTGGCCGACGCGTCGAGCCTCAAGCCGGAAGTGGTGGCGGGCCTGGATATCCTCATCGTGCGCGAGCTGACCGGCGGTATCTACTTCGGCTCGCCACGGGGCGTGCGCGAGTTGGAAAATGGCGAACGCCAGGCCTACGACACGCTGCCGTACAGCGAGAGCGAAATCCGCCGTATCGCCCGTGTCGGTTTCGATATGGCGCGGGTGCGCGGTAAAAAGGTCTGCTCGGTGGATAAAGCCAACGTGTTGGCTTCCAGCCAGCTGTGGCGTGAAATCGTCGAAGAAGTCGCCAAGGATTACCCGGACGTCGAACTGAGCCACATGTACGTCGACAACGCCGCCATGCAGTTGGTGCGCGCACCCAAGCAGTTCGACGTGATCGTCACCGACAACCTGTTCGGCGACATCCTGTCCGACCAGGCGTCGATGCTCACCGGTTCCATCGGCATGCTGCCGTCGGCGTCCCTGGACACCAACAATAAAGGTATGTACGAGCCGTGCCACGGTTCGGCGCCAGACATCGCGGGGCAGGGCATTGCCAACCCGCTGGCGACGATTTTGTCGGTGTCGATGATGCTGCGCTACAGCTTCAACCTGGGCGATGCGGCGGACGCCATCGAGAAGGCTGTCAGCCTGGTGCTGGATCAGGGCTTGCGCACGGGCGATATCTGGTCCCAGGGTTGCACCAAGGTCGGGACGCAAGAAATGGGCGACGCAGTAGTCGCCGCGCTGCGGAATCTGTAATCTCTCGGGCCCGCTTGCAGTTGTTGCTGCAAGGCGGCCCACTTTTTAACAAGGTGTAGTTGCGATGAAACGTGTAGGTCTGATCGGTTGGCGCGGTATGGTCGGTTCCGTGCTCATGCAGCGGATGCTGGAAGAGCAGGATTTCGATCTTATTGAGCCGGTGTTTTTCACCACTTCGAACGTAGGTGGCCAAGGGCCGTCCGTGGGCAAGGATATTGCCCCGCTCAAGGATGCCTACAGCATTGAAGAGTTGAAGAGCCTCGACGTGATCCTGACCTGCCAGGGTGGCGACTACACCAGCGAAGTCTTCCCCAAGCTGCGCGAAGCCGGCTGGCAGGGTTACTGGATCGACGCCGCTTCGAGCCTGCGCATGCAGGATGACGCGGTGATCATCCTCGATCCGGTCAACCGCAAGGTCATCGATCAGCAACTGGACGCCGGCACCAAGAACTACGTGGGCGGCAACTGCACCGTGAGCCTGATGCTGATGGGCCTGGGTGGCCTGTTCGAAGCGGGCCTGGTGGAGTGGATGAGCGCCATGACCTATCAGGCGGCCTCCGGCGCCGGCGCGCAGAACATGCGCGAACTGATCAAGCAGATGGGCGCGACCCACGCCGCTGTCGCCGATCAACTGGCTGACCCGGCGAGTGCGATTCTCGATATCGACCGCCGTGTGGCCGAGGCCATGCGCAGCGACGCTTACCCGACCGAGAACTTTGGCGTGCCATTGGCCGGTAGCTTGATCCCGTGGATCGACAAGGAACTGCCTAACGGCCAGAGCCGTGAAGAGTGGAAGGCCCAGGCCGAAACCAACAAGATCCTGGGTCGCTTCAAGAACCCGATCCCGGTGGATGGCATCTGCGTGCGCATTGGCGCCATGCGTTGCCACAGCCAGGCGCTGACCATCAAGCTGAACAAAGACGTGCCGATCGCCGATATCGAAGGCCTGATCAGCCAGCACAACCCCTGGGTCAAGCTGGTGCCGAACAACCGCGATATCAGCATGCAGGAGCTGAGCCCGACCAAGGTCACCGGCACCCTGAATGTACCGGTGGGCCGTCTGCGCAAGCTGAACATGGGCAGCCAGTTCCTCGGCGCGTTCACCGTCGGCGACCAACTGCTGTGGGGCGCGGCTGAGCCGTTGCGTCGCATGTTGCGGATTTTGCTGGAGCGTTGATCGCTTGAAGCAATAACAGAAACCCGCGTTCTGGTGATAGGCGCGGGTTTTTTGTTGCCTTTGTGATCATTCCCACGCTCTGCGTGGGAATGCAGCTCTGGACGCTCTGCGTCTGCTTTAGAGGCGTGACGCGGAGCGTCACAGGAGGCATTCCCACGCAGAGCGTGGGAACGATCAGGGGGGCTGTAATTGCCTCACCCTCTACCACCCGGTAAAGTGCCGCTCCCCCGTAATGCCCGAGGCAACCCCATGACCCAGACCTTTGAAATCGCCGTGATCGGCGCCACCGGTACCGTGGGTGAAACCCTGGTGCAGATTCTTGAAGAGCTGGAGTTCCCTGTGGGCACCTTGTACTTGCTGGCGGGCAGCAACTCGGCGGGGGCTTCGGTGCCGTTTCGGGGCAAGAACGTGCGGGTCAAAGAAGTCGACACGTTTGACTTCAGCAAGGTGCAGTTGGCGTTCTTCGCTGCAGGCCCGGCGGTGACCTTGAGCTTCGCTCCGCGTGCCACCGCCGCTGGTTGCGCGGTGATTGACTTGTCCGGCGCATTGCCCGCCGAGCAGGCGCCGCAAGTGGTACCGCAGGCCAACGCCCATGTGCTGAACGCGTTGAAAAAGCCTTTTCAACTCGGCAGCCCGAGCCCCTGTGCCACGTACCTCGCGGTGGTGCTGGCGCCCTTGCGCGGTGTGGTGGACATCCAGCGCGTGAGCGTCACCGCTAACCTGGCCATCTCTGCCCAGGGCCGCGAGGCCGTCAGCGAGTTGGCGCGCCAGACCGCTGAACTGTTGAACGTGCGTCCCTTGGAACCGGCGTTCTTTGATCGGCAAGTGGCGTTCAACCTGCTGGCGCAAGTCGGCACGCCGGATGCCCAAGGTCATACCGCCCTAGAGAAACGTCTCGTACACGAACTGCGTGCGGTGCTGGAAACACCTTTACTAAAGATTTCCGCCACCTGCGTTCAAGCCCCGGTGTTTTTCGGCGATAGCCTGGCTGTGTCGCTGCAACTGGCCGCGCCGGTCGACCTGGCCGCGGTGAACCGCGCCCTCGACGCTGCACCGGGAATCGAGCGGGTCGAGGAGGGCGATTACCCCACGGCCGTAGGCGACGCCGTCGGCCAGGACGTGGTGTACGTAGGGCGAGTTCGCGCAGGTATCGACGACCCGGCGGAACTAAATCTTTGGCTGACGTCAGATAACGTACGCAAAGGCTCGGCCCTGAACGCCGTGGAGCTGGCGCAGTTGTTGATAAAAGGCCTTGTGTAAAAGATACTTGGCGGCAATTTGTAGATTGATTCTAACCAGGCGCTATGCTTGGTCCCAAGTGAAACACAAGCGCGTCGGTGACCTATCGGCTCGCCATGCCTAATGGCAGCGGTTACCAACCTTCTCGCAGGGCGGGAAGCGTTCAAACAAAGGATGAGGCTATGGTTCAAGTTCGCAAACTGGTGTTAGCAATAGCGGCCGCCTCGGCGCTGTCCTCCGGTATGGCGCAGGCGCTGCAACTTGGGGAGATGACCCTCAAGTCGAAGTTGAACCAGCCGCTGTCGGTGGAAATCGAATTGCGCGATGTGGGCGGCCTTACGGCGTCCGAGATCACCCCTAGCCTGGCGTCGGCCCAGGCCTTCGTGGATGCGGGTGTCGACCGCCAGGCGTTTCTCGATGACCTGACGTTCACGCCGGTGATCAACCCCGAAGGTCGCAGCGTGGTGCGCGTGACCTCCAGCAAGCCTCTGCCCGATTCCTATGTGCGCTTCCTCATGCAGGTGCAATGGCCCAATGGCCGTTTGATGCGTGACTACAGCGTACTGCTCGACCCGGCCAAGTTCGATCAGCCAGCGCCGACGGCGAGCGCGCCGGCCAGTACCGCGCCAGCCGCCAGCGCGCCTGCCCAGCACACCACCACGTCCCGCGACACCTTGTGGGAAATTGCCGCAAAGAACCGCAATGGCGCCTCGGTCCAGCAAACGATGCTGGCCATCCAGGCGCTTAACCCGGATGCCTTTGTCGACGGCAATATCAACCGCCTGAAAACCGGCCAGGTCCTGCGCCTGCCAGATACCACGCAAAGTACAGCGCTGGCGCAGCCGCAAGCGATTGCCGAAGTGAGCGCGCAGAACGCCGCCTGGCGCCAGGGCCGCCGTGGCCCTCAGAGCCAAGTGGCCGGCAAGCCGCAGTTGGACGCGACCAAACGCACCCAGGCCGGCAATGCGCCGTCGAGTACCCAGGCCAAGGATAACCTGAGCCTGGTATCGGCCGAAGCTGCCAAGAAAGGCGCGAAGGGCACCGTCGGTGACAGCCGCGCCCTGAGCGACAAGCTGGCAATGACCCAGGAAGAGCTCGACACCACGCGGCGCGACAACGAAGAACTGAAAAGCCGTGCCGCCGACTTGCAAAGCCAGTTGGACAAGCTGCAGAAGCTGATCCAGCTGAAGAATGACCAATTGGCTCGTTTGCAAGCGCAAACGGGCGAGCCACAGACAGCCGCGATGCCTGCGCAGTTGCCGGGTGAACCGGCAGCTGAGCCGGCGGCCCCCGTTGCAACACCAGCGCCAGTGCCTGAACCGGCCAAGCCGGCTGCTGCGCCGGCCAGCACCGAAGGCAAGTTCAACGACCTGCTGACCAACCCGATTGTGCTCGGCATCCTTGGCGGTGCGGCCCTGCTGGTGGTGTTGCTGCTTCTGCTGCTGTGGGCACGCCATCGCAATGCTCGCCGCGAAGAAGAGAAACATCTGCGTATGGCACGGGCGTTGGCCGAAGAGCCTGAGTTCGTTTCCAATATCGATCAAGACCTGCCGCCTGACAGCTTCGAGGGCCTTGAAGTGCCGCCGCCGAGCGTCAAGCTCGCCACCGCAACGCCGCCAGCATCTGCGCCCGCGCCGGCGCCGGTGGTTGAGACGGTAGTGGCACCGACGGTCGCCTCCGTGCTGGCGCCGTTGGCGGTTGCCGTGGCTCAGGAAAACGCCAGTGACGCCCTGGCCCAGGCCCAATCCCATATCGACCGTGGCCATCTGAACCAGGCGGCGGATGTGCTTGAACAAGCCATCAAGCGCGAGCCCAAGCGCAGCGACCTGCGTTTGAAGCTGATGGAAGTCTATGGGCTGCAGAACAACAAGGACGGGTTCGTCACCCAGGAGCGCCAGTTGGTGGCCAACGGTGAGAACCATGCCCAGGTCGAGCAGCTCAAGGCGCGTTTCCCGGCCATGGCCGTGTTGGCGGCGGGTGTCAGTGCCGCAGTGGCTGCCGCGGCCCTGGATGCGCAGTACGTCAAGGACCTGCTCGATGACAAGCCGACCCCGGCCCCGCAGGCAGACACCTTCGACACCGATTTCGACCTGAGTCTGGATGACCTGGAAGCCGCCTCGCCGGCCGAGATCGCGCAAGACCAGCAAACCTTTGAAGCGCTGCTCAAACAACAGACTGAGCCCAAGGCCGATGCGCCGGACCTGTCGGACTTCGATCTGGACCTGCAACTGGACCCGCCGACGTCGCAATCCGATGACGACTTCCTGTCGGGCCTTGAAGGGCAGATCAAGGATGTCCCGCCGGTTGAGCCGCCGACCCTGACGCCGGCCGCGCTGGACGAATTCGACCTGCCAGAAGACTTTGACCTCTCGCTGGCGGACGAGCCGAGCGCCCCGGCAGCCAAGCCCGATGCTTTTGCTTCGGAGCTGGACGACGTCAACGCTGAACTGGATCGTTTGTCACAGAGTCTGGAGCATCCGCCGATCGAGCCTTCCTTCACGGCTGAAGATGCCGCGCTGGGTGCTGAGGATGAGCCAGAGTTCGATTTCCTCTCTGGCACTGATGAAGTGGCCACCAAGCTCGACTTGGCCCAGGCCTACATCGACATGGGCGATGCGGACGGCGCGCGAGACATCCTGTCCGAAGTGTTGACCGAAGGCGACGAGGGTCAGCGTAGCGAAGCCAAGGAAATGCTCGGCAGAATCTAACGGCCGACGCAGAAAAATGTGGGAGCAAGCCCGCTCCCATATTTAAAGTCCACTCATGCACCCTGACGCCCTATAATGCCCGCCTTTGCGCAACTCATCAGGCTCTCAGTTCTTGGCAAATATAGATAACGCGGCTGCCGAAATGGCGGCCGCAGGCTTTTATCGCATCGCCCTGGGCGTGGAATACAAAGGCTCGCGCTATCGCGGCTGGCAGCGTCAGGCCTCCGGGGTGCTGACGGTGCAGGAAACCCTGGAAAACGCCCTGTCCAAAGTCGCCAACTCGCCGGTGTCGCTGATGTGTGCCGGGCGCACTGATGCCGGCGTGCACGCGTGTGGCCAAGTGGTGCACTTCGACACCCAGGCCGAGCGGTCGATGAAGGCGTGGGTGATGGGGGCTAATATCAATTTGCCCCATGATGTCAGTGTCAGCTGGGCCAAGGTCATGCCGGCGCATTTTCACGCCCGTTTCAAGGCCATCGCCCGGCGTTACCGCTACGTGATCTACAACGATCAGATCCGCCCGGCGCACCTCAATGAAGAAATCACCTGGAACCACCGCCCGCTGGATGCCGAGCGTATGGCCGAAGCCGCGCAGCATCTGGTGGGGGTGCATGACTTCAGCGCCTTCCGTGCCGGGCAGTGCCAGGCCAAGTCTCCGATCAAGGAAGTCCACCACCTGCGGGTGACGCGCCACGGCAAGATGATCGTGCTGGATATCCGTGCCGGGGCCTTTCTGCATCATATGGTGCGCAATATCGCTGGGGTGCTGATGACCATCGGCACCGGTGAACGCCCGGTGGAGTGGGCCAAGGAAGTGCTGGAAAGCCGCATCCGCCGCACGGGCGGGGTCACGGCGCATCCGTTCGGCCTGTATCTGGTGGATGTGGAGTACCGCGACGAGTTCGAACTGCCGGAACGCTTTATCGGGCCGCACTTCCTCACCGGTTTCAGCGAACTTGGCGGCTGACGCCCGGAAAAGCTTTTGTTACCATCCGGGACTTTCTCGGACCAACCCTGAGGTTCCTACGACATGTCAGCCGTTCGCAGCAAGATTTGCGGGATTACCCGCATAGAAGACGCGCTGACGGCAGTCGAAGCGGGGGCGGATGCCATTGGCCTGGTGTTTTATGCCAAGAGCCCACGGGCGGTAAATGTGCTGCAGGCGCGGGCGATTATCGCTGCGTTGCCGCCCTTCGTGACCACCGTGGGGTTGTTTGTCAACGCCAGCCGCTGCGAGCTCAACGAGACCCTGGATGCGGTGGCGCTGGATATGTTGCAGTTCCACGGCGACGAATCGCCAGAGGAATGCGAAAGCTATCAGCGCCCGTACATCAAGGCGTTGCGGGTCAAGGCCGGGGACGATATTGCCGCAGCCTGCGCCGCGTATGCCGGCGCTCGCGGGATTCTGCTGGACACCTACGTCGAAGGCGTACCCGGTGGTACGGGCGAGGCGTTCGACTGGTCGCTGATTCCCGAGGGGTTGAGCAAGCCGGTTATTCTCGCGGGTGGGCTCACCTCAGAGAACGTCCAGGCGGCCATCGAACAGGTTCGGCCGTATGCCGTCGACGTCAGCGGTGGGGTGGAGCAGGGCAAGGGGATCAAGGACCCGAGCAAGATTCGCGCGTTCATGCAGGCCGTGCGCAACAGCAGGGGTGGGATGTGACGGCTGGCAGTCTGCCGCCGTCCATAACTACCACTGTGTAAAACAGCCCGGCGCCGCCTGTGGGTGGCCCGGAAACGAAGTGGCAACCCTGCGCTGGCAGGTTGTCTGGAAGGCTGAGGATACGGGCGGGAAATGGCAGGTCCAACGTCTGACCCCGTCCCGCCTGTGTCATCGCCACATATGAATTTAGCTCAAGGGCATACGCGGGGCTGTGTTCAAGCCACCGGTACTGGAGAAAAGAAAGCATGAGCAACTGGTTAGTAGACAAACTGATCCCTTCGATCATGCGTTCCGAGGTGAAGAAAAGCTCGGTTCCTGAAGGTCTGTGGCACAAATGCCCATCCTGCGACGCGGTACTGTATCGCCCAGAGCTGGAAAAGACCCTGGACGTTTGCCCCAAGTGCAACCACCACATGCGTATTGGCGCCCGCGCCCGTATCGACATCTTCCTGGATGCCGACGGCCGTAATGAGCTAGGTGCCGACCTGGAGCCGGTTGACCGTCTCAAGTTCCGCGACAGCAAGAAGTACAAGGACCGTCTGGTCGGCGCGCAGAAGCAGACCGGCGAGAAAGACGCGCTGATTTCGGTCAGCGGCAAGCTGCTGGGCATGCCGGTGGTGGTTTCGGCCTTCGAATTCTCCTTCATGGGCGGTTCCATGGGTGCCATCGTCGGTGAGCGCTTTGTTCGCGCTGCCAACTATGCCCTGGAAAACCGTTGCCCGATGATCTGCTTCGCCGCCTCCGGTGGTGCGCGTATGCAGGAAGCCCTGATTTCCCTGATGCAAATGGCCAAGACCTCGGCGGTACTGGCGCGTCTGCGTGAAGAAGGCATTCCGTTCATCTCCGTACTGACCGACCCGGTCTACGGCGGCGTGTCCGCCAGCCTGGCGATGTTGGGCGATGTGATCGTTGGCGAGCCTAAAGCCCTGATCGGTTTTGCCGGCCCACGCGTGATCGAGCAGACCGTGCGGGAAAAACTGCCGGAAGGCTTCCAGCGCAGCGAGTTCCTGTTGGAGCACGGTGCGATCGACCTGATCATTCCGCGTGGCGAACTGCGCCCGCGCCTGGGCAGCCTGCTCGCGCAAATGATGGGCTTGCCGACGCCTGTGTACGTCGCACCTAAAGTCGAGCCGATCGTTGTGCCGCCGGTGCCAGCAAACCTATGACCCAACGTACCCTGGGCGAATGGCTCGCCTACCTTGAGCAGTTGCATCCGTCCGCCATCGACATGGGCCTGGAGCGCTCGCAACAGGTAGCGGCCCGCCTCGGGTTGGGTCAGCCGGCACCGCGTGTGATCACGGTGACCGGCACCAACGGCAAGGGCTCTACCTGTGCCTTTGTCGCCGCGCTGTTGCAGGCCCAGGGCCTCAAAGTCGGCGTGTACAGCTCGCCGCACCTGCTGCGCTACAACGAGCGGGTGCAGCTCAATGGCGTAGAAGCCACTGATGCCCAACTGTGCGAAGCCTTCGCGGCCCTGGAGGCCGGGCGTGGCGAGACTTCCCTGACCTATTTCGAAATGGGCACCCTGGCGGCGTTCTGGCTGTTCGAGCGTGCGCAGCTGGATGTGGTCGTGCTGGAAGTCGGCCTCGGCGGGCGCCTGGATACGGTCAACGTGGTGGATGCCGACCTGGCGCTGGTCACCAGCATCGGTGTTGATCACGCCGACTATCTAGGCAATACCCGCGAGTCTGTGGCCTATGAAAAGGCCGGGATCTTCCGCCAGAGCAGGCCCGCGCTCTGTGGCGACCTGGATCCGCCGCAACCTTTGCTGGACAAGGTGCGCGAGCTGGATTGCCCGTTCTACCTGCGCGGTCGTGAATTCAATCTCGACATCGGTGCGACCCACTGGCAATGGCGTGGGCGTGATGCCCGTGGCAAGGTGGTAGAGCTGCTCGATTTGCCGTTGCTGAACCTGCCGATGGAAAACGCCGCACTCGCGCTGCAAGCCTATTTGCTGCTGGATCTGCCGTGGGATGCCAAGCAGATCGGCGCAACCCTGCGAGCGACGAAGGTGGTGGGGCGCCTGGATCGCCGGGTGCTGGACTGGCAAGGCAAGCGCCTGAACCTGTTGCTGGATGTCGGGCATAACCCCCATGCGGCTCACTATCTGGCTCAGCGCCTGGCGCGCACACCACCGGCCGGCCGCCGCCTGGCGGTGTTCGGGTTGCTGGCCGACAAGGATCTTGATGGCGTAATAGCGCCGTTGTTTGGCAGCGTACAGTCTTGGGCCGTTGCGCCGCTGGATACGCCGCGCAGCCGTCCTGCGGTTGAGCTGGAAACTGCCTTGCAGAACCTTGGCGCGCCCGTGACGTCGTATGCAAGCATCACTGCCGCCCTTGAGGCGCAGTGTGCGCTGGCTGCGGCCGAAGACGAAATCCTGTTGTTCGGATCATTTTATTGTGTTGCCGAGGCGCTTGAATGGCTGGCCCGGCGCTCCACGGAGGAAGCTGCACATGGCATTACTGGATAGCGCATACAAGCAGCGAATGGTCGGGGCCCTGGTGCTGGTGGCGTTGGCGGTAATCTTTCTGCCGATGCTGTTTTCCCGCCAGGACGAACAGCGCCAGGTGGTGGTTGAAGCTCCCGCTGCGCCCCAGGCGCCGGTGGTGCCCCAGGTTCAAGTCGAACCGGTAGTTGTGCCTGAGCCTCAGGTGTTGCCGGAAGAACCTGTGCCCGTCGAGGAGGAGGTCGTCACCCAACAGGCACCTTCGCAGGCCCCTTCGATGCCGGTGCAGCCAAGTGTGCCGGTGGTCAAGCCGACGCCAGCCCCGGCTGTCGCCGCCAAACCGGCTGCACCGGCGCCAGCGCCCAAGCCTGTGGCGCCGCAGCCTGCTGCACCGGGTAAGCCGGATGTGGGTCAGAGCCGCATCGACCCTAATGGCTTGCCGATCAGTTGGTCGATCCAGCTCGCCAGCCTGGCCAATCGCGAAAGCGCCGATGCCTTGCAGAAAAAGCTGCGTGCCCAGGGATATAACGCCTATATCCGCAGTGCCGATGGCAAGAACCGTGTGTTTGTCGGGCCGCTGATCGAGCGTGCCGAGGCAGATCGCCTGCGCGATTTGCTGGGTCGTCAGCAGAACCTCAACGGGTTTGTGGTGCGTTTCCAGCCCGAGCGCGGCTGAACGGGCAATAGGCTCTAAATGTGGGAGCTGGCTTGCCTGCGATGGCGGTGGTTCAATCGACAACGATGTCGAATATGCCGCCCTCATCGCAGGCAAGCCAGCTCCCACATTGATTTATGGTGGGCTTGAAATGGCGTTCACACCGCCCAATCTATTGATTTGCAAAGCAGCCGCAATCACCGCTTACCGATAGCCCGGCGCTCTGCTAAAATGCGCCGCCTTATCCGTACGTAGGCTGCACTGTGCCATTTACCTGGGTTGATTGGGCGATCGTTGCAATCGTCGCCATCTCCGCTTTGATCAGTCTGAGCCGCGGCTTCGTAAAAGAAGCACTGTCGTTGCTGACCTGGATCATTGCAGGAGTCGTAGCCTGGATGTTCGGTGGTTCACTGTCGGTCTACCTGGCCGGGTACATAGAGACACCTTCGGCTCGCGTCATCGCGGGCTGCGCCATCATGTTCATCGCCACGCTGTTGGTGGGGGCAATGGTCAATTATCTTATTGGCGAGTTGATACGTGTCACCGGCATCGAAGGGACCGATCGATTTCTCGGCATGGCCTTCGGGGCTGCGCGTGGCGCGCTGCTGGTGGTCGTGGCGGTCGGGCTGTTGAGCCTGGGGCCGGTACAGCAGGATTCGTGGTGGCAGGAGTCGGTACTCGTGCCAAAATTTCTATTGGTTGCAGACTGGTCCAAGAACCTCATCCTGGGGTGGAGCAGTCAGTGGCTGGCCAGCGGAATCAGCGTACCCGCTGATCTTCCGTTCAAGGAGCACCTCTTACCGGCCAAAACGCCTCAGTAAGCTGTGTTCAGTCAAGATTCATTAAGTAGGGGTTGCGTCGCATGTGTGGCATCGTCGGTATCGTCGGTAAGTCGAACGTCAATCAGGCGCTGTATGACGCGCTAACCGTCCTCCAGCACCGCGGCCAGGACGCTGCCGGTATTGTGACCAGCCACGACGGCCGGTTATTCCTGCGCAAGGACAATGGCCTGGTGCGTGACGTGTTCCATCAGCGTCACATGCAGCGCCTCGTCGGGCACATGGGCATTGGCCATGTGCGTTACCCGACTGCCGGTAGCTCGACCTCGGCCGAAGCTCAGCCGTTCTACGTCAACTCGCCTTACGGCATCACCTTGGCGCACAACGGTAACCTGACCAACGTTGAACAACTGGCCAAGGAGATCTACGAATCTGACCTGCGCCACGTCAACACCAGCTCCGATTCGGAAGTGCTGCTCAACGTGTTCGCCCACGAGCTGGCCCAGCGCGGCAAGCTGCAGCCGACCGAAGAAGACGTGTTCGCCGCCGTGATCGACGTGCACAACCGTTGCGTCGGTGGTTATGCGGTGGTGGCGATGATCACCGGTTACGGCATCGTTGGTTTCCGCGACCCCCACGGCATTCGCCCGATCGTGTTCGGCCAGCGTCACACCGACGAAGGCGTCGAGTACATGATCGCTTCCGAAAGCGTGTCCCTGGACGTGCTGGGCTTCACCCTGATCCGCGACCTGGCGCCGGGCGAGGCTGTCTACATCACTGAAGACGGCAAGCTGCACACCCGTCAGTGCGCCGTAGCACCGAAACTCACCCCGTGCATCTTCGAGCACGTCTACCTGGCGCGTCCGGATTCGATCATCGACGGCGTCTCGGTCTACAAGGCGCGCCTGCGCATGGGCGAGAAGCTGGCCGAGAAGATCCTGCGCGAGCGCCCCGAGCACGATATCGATGTGGTCATCCCGATCCCGGACACCAGCCGTACCGCCGCGCTGGAGCTGGCCAACCATCTGGGCGTCAAGTTCCGCGAAGGCTTCGTGAAGAACCGCTACATCGGCCGTACCTTCATCATGCCCGGCCAGGCTGCGCGCAAGAAATCGGTACGCCAGAAGCTCAACGCCATCGAACTGGAGTTCCGCGGCAAGAACGTAATGCTGGTAGATGACTCCATCGTGCGGGGCACCACCTGCAAGCAGATTATCCAGATGGCCCGCGAAGCCGGGGCGAAGAACGTGTACTTCTGTTCCGCTGCGCCTGCGGTGCGTTACCCGAACGTGTACGGTATCGACATGCCGAGCGCCCATGAGCTGATCGCGCATAATCGTTCGACCCAGGACGTGGCCGACCTGATCGGCGCCGACTGGCTGATCTACCAGGACCTGCCGGACCTGATCGAAGCGGTTGGCGGTGGCAAGATCAAGATCGAGCAGTTCGACTGCGCCGTGTTCGACGGCAAGTACGTCACCGGCGATGTCGACGAGGCCTACCTGAACAAGATCGAGCAAGCGCGCAACGACTCGTCGAAGATCAAGACCCAGGCGGTCAGCGCGATCATCGACCTGTATAACAACTGAGTAAACACCGGCCCTGAGGGGCCGGTTTTGTATCTTAAATAAAGCATTGAGTAAGGAGTCGCAGCATGAGTCAGGAATGGGATGCCGGTCGGTTGGACAGCGACCTCGATGGCGTAGCTTTCGATACCCTGGCTGTGCGCGCCGGCCAGCACCGTACCCCGGAAGGTGAGCACGGCGACCCGATGTTCTTCACCTCCAGCTACGTGTTCCGTACCGCCGCCGACGCCGCTGCGCGGTTTGCTGGCGAAGTGCCGGGCAACGTGTATTCGCGCTACACCAACCCGACCGTGCGTGCGTTTGAAGAGCGCATTGCGGCCCTGGAAGGTGCCGAGCAGGCCGTGGCGACTGCCACCGGCATGGCGGCCATCCTGGCGGTGGTGATGAGCCTGTGCAGCGCCGGCGACCATGTGCTGGTATCGCGCAGCGTGTTCGGCTCGACCATCAGCCTGTTCGAGAAGTACTTCAAGCGTTTCGGTATTGAAGTCGATTACGTGCCCCTGGCGGACCTGTCCGGCTGGGAAGCGGCCATCAAGGCCAATACCAAGCTGTTGTTCGTCGAATCGCCGTCCAACCCGCTCGCTGAGCTGGTGGACATCGCCGCGCTGTCCGAAGTCGCCCATGCCAAGGGCGCGATGCTGGTGGTGGACAACTGCTTCTGCACCCCGGCCTTGCAGCAACCGCTGAAGCTGGGTGCGGACATCGTGGTGCACTCGGCAACCAAGTTTATCGACGGCCAGGGCCGTTGCATGGGCGGCGTGGTGGCCGGTCGCAGCGAGCAGATGAAGGAAGTGGTGGGCTTCCTGCGCACCGCCGGCCCGACCCTCAGCCCGTTCAACGCCTGGATCTTCCTCAAAGGTCTGGAAACCCTCAGCCTGCGCATGAAAGCCCATTGCGCCAACGCCCAGGCCCTGGCCGAGTGGCTGGAGCAGCAGGACGGTATCGAGAAAGTGCATTACGCCGGCCTCAAGAGCCACCCGCAACACGCCTTGGCCCAGCGCCAGCAGCGTGGTTTCGGGGCGGTGGTGAGTTTTGAAGTGAAGGGCGGCAAAGACGGCGCCTGGCGCTTCATCGACGCGACACGCTTGATCTCCATTACCGCCAACCTGGGTGACAGCAAGACCACCATCACCCACCCGAGCACCACCTCCCACGGGCGCCTGGCGCCGCAGGAGCGTGAAGCGGCCGGCATTCGTGACAGCCTGATCCGCATCGCGGTGGGCCTGGAAGATGTTGCTGACTTGCAGGCAGACCTGGCCCGCGGGCTGGCGGCCTTGTGATCGAGTGGTCCATGGAGGCTGCGGCGGCCAGTAACGGGCGCGTGGCGCTGGTGACGGGCGCGGCGCGGGGCATTGGCCTCGGGATTGCCGCGTGGCTGATCAGTGAAGGTTGGCAGGTGGTGCTGACCGACCTGGACCGCGAGCGCGGTGCCAAGGTGTCCAAGGTGCTGGGCGACAATGCCTGGTTTATCACCATGGACGTGGCCGACGAGAAGCAAGTGGCCCAGGGTGTCGCCGAGGTGCTGGGGCAGTTCGGGCGCCTGGATGCGTTGGTGTGCAACGCGGCGGTGGCCGACCCGCGCAATATCACCCTGGAAAGCCTCGATCTGACGTATTGGAATCGGGTGCTGGCGGTCAACCTCAGCGGGCCGATGCTGTTGGCCAAGCACTGCGCGCCTTACCTGCGTGCCCACGGCGGCGCTATCGTCAACCTGGCCTCGACCCGGGCGCGTCAATCCGAGCCCGACACCGAAGCCTATGCGGCCAGCAAAGGTGGGCTGTTGGCCCTGACCCACGCGTTGGCCATGAGCCTGGGTCCCGAAGTGCGGGTCAATGCGGTCAGCCCTGGCTGGATCGACGCACGTGACCCGGCTGCGCGGCGTGCAGAGCCGCTCACCGACGCCGATCATGCCCAGCATCCGGCGGGCAGGGTGGGGACGGTGGAGGACGTGGCGGCGATGGTGGCCTGGTTGTTGTCACACCAGGCCGGGTTCGTCACCGGGCAAGAGTTCGTGGTGGACGGCGGCATGAGCAAGAAGATGATTTACAGCGAGTAGGGCGGGTAGCCGCCTTGAAGTTATTTTGTCTTTTTCAGAAAAACTTCAAGCAGGCTATTGACTTAGGTCCGCTACCTGCGTAAATTTCGCGGCCTCAACGAAGCACGCAGCGGTAGTTCAGTCGGTTAGAATACCGGCCTGTCACGCCGGGGGTCGCGGGTTCGAGTCCCGTCCGCTGCGCCATATTTTCCAGGTTCGATCTGTCGGGCTTGAGATTGAACAGCCAAGGCTGATCGATCAGATGTTTAAAGGTGGTTGAGGGTTCATGCTCAATCAGCCAAGCGATACGCAGCGGTAGTTCAGTCGGTTAGAATACCGGCCTGTCACGCCGGGGGTCGCGGGTTCGAGTCCCGTCCGCTGCGCCATATCTGCCTCAAGGCCC
>NZ_MPOR01000032.1:0-59953 GCF_001896155.1 Pseudomonas sp. FSL W5-0203 | reverse complement strand
ACTCATTGTTTACCAAGGAGTTTTCCGTTTCGACTGCGCCGGAAGTGGGGCGAATTATAGACAGATATAATTCGCCGTCAACACCTATTTCAGACTTATTCGGATTTGAGCGTAATTCGCGCAAATGCCTTCTTGCCCGCCTGGCAAACGTGAGTGGCGCCCAGCTCGTATATAAAGGTGCGATCAACCATCTCACCATCTATACGCACACCGCCGGACCCCAAAAGATCACGCGCGACCGCTGAATTCTTCACCAGGCCAGCTTTATTAAGCACAGCGGCAATCGGCATCGCCTCGGCAGCAGTCAGCTCAATCTCGGGCAGATCGTCAGGCAGCTCGCCATCTTTCATGCGATTACCTGCCGCACGGTGAGCGCTGGCCGCAGCCTCCTCACCATGGAAACGCGCAACGATTTCTTCAGCCAGCTTAATCTTCACATCGCGAGGATTAGCGCCCGCCTCGACATCCGCACGCAGCCCATTGATCTCGTCCATCGAGCGGAAGCTCAACAGCTCGAAGTAGCGCCACATCAGCGCATCCGGAATAGATACTAGCTTGCCGTACATCACACCCGGCGCTTCCTGGATACCGACATAGTTACCCAGGGACTTGGACATCTTCTTGACGCCATCCAAGCCCTCCAGCAATGGCATGGTCAGAATGCACTGAGCCTCCTGACCATAGGCGCGCTGCAATTCACGCCCCATCAGCAGGTTGAACTTCTGATCGGTGCCACCCAGCTCGACATCCGCACGCAGCGCCACCGAGTCGTACCCTTGAACCAGCGGGTAAAGGAACTCATGAATGGCGATTGGCTGATTGGTCGAGTAGCGCTTGTCGAAGTCATCGCGCTCGAGCATGCGCGCCACAGTGTACTGGGACGTCAGGCGAATGAAATCTGCCGGCCCCATTTTGTCCATCCAGGTGGAGTTGAACGCCACCTCGGTCTTGGCCGGGTCAAGAATCTTGAATACCTGGGTCTTATAGGTCTCGGCATTATCGAGCACCTGTTCGCGAGTCAGCGGCGGGCGCGTAGCGCTCTTGCCGCTTGGATCACCGATCATCCCGGTGAAGTCACCTATAAGGAAGATGACCTGATGGCCCAACTCCTGGAACTGACGCAGCTTATTAATAAGCACGGTATGACCCAGGTGCAGATCCGGCGCGGTCGGATCAAAGCCAGCCTTGATACGCAGGGGTTGGCCACGCTTGAGCTTTTCGATCAGCTCGGCCTCGACCAACAGTTCTTCCGCACCACGTTTTATCAGCGCTAGCTGCTCTTCAACCGACTTCATAACAGACCCGCAAGGCTCAGATTCAAAAGGGAACCAACCATACAAGATCAGGGACTAATTACAAGTTTTGCCCTGCGCACGGACACCGTTCAGCAAGCCCAGCGTTCGCGAGCTTGCGCCACAGATGATTTGGTTATATTTTATACAGTTATTTCATCTTCATCATGTCATTCATCTTTTCCATTTCATCTTCAAAGTCAAAATTACTTATGACCACTGAACCGTCTAAAGCGCCGCCGCTTTACCCGAAGACCCACCTGCTCGCCGCAAGTGGTATCGCCGCCCTTCTCAGCCTGGCACTGTTGGTATTCCCTTCCAGTGACGTTGAAGCCAAACGAACATCCCTGAGCCTCGATCTGGAAAGCCCAGTTGAACAACTGACACAAGATCAAGACGCTTCCGACGCTCAACAAGCCACAAACACTGCAACTGAGTCACCTTTCGCACAGATCGAAAGCACTCCCGAAGACACCCAGCAAGCCGCCCAGGAAGCACCTGCAGCAGCCGCAGCCAAGAATCCCCAGCATCGCGAAGTCATCGTGGGCAAAGGCGATACACTATCTACCCTGTTCGAAAAGGTTGGGTTGCCTGCCGCCGCTGTAAATGAAGTGCTCGCCAGCGATAAGCAAGCCAAGCAATTCACTCAGCTCAAACGTGGCCAGAAGCTTGAATTTGAGCTGACGCCAGACGGCCAGTTGAACAACCTGCATACCAGCATCAGTGACCTGGAAAGTATCAGCCTGAGCAAAGGCGCCAAAGGCTTCGCATTCAACCGAATCACCACCAAACCCGTCATGCGTTCCGCCTACGTACACGGCGTGATCAACAGCTCCCTGTCGCAATCGGCCGCGCGTGCGGGCCTCTCGCATAGCATGACCATGGACATGGCCAGCGTATTTGGCTACGACATCGACTTCGCTCAGGACATCCGTCAAGGCGACGAATTCGACGTGATCTACGAGCAGAAAGTAGCCAACGGAAAAGTGGTCGGCACTGGCAACATTCTGTCTGCACGCTTCACCAACCGTGGCAAAACCTACACCGCCGTGCGCTACACCAACAAACAGGGCAACAGCAGCTACTACACAGCTGATGGCAACAGCATGCGCAAGGCCTTCATCCGTACCCCCGTTGACTTTGCCCGTATTAGCTCGCGTTTCTCCATGGGCCGCAAGCATCCAATTCTGAACAAAATTCGCGCGCACAAGGGTGTCGACTATGCCGCGCCGCGTGGCACGCCAATCAAAGCGGCAGGCGACGGCAAGGTCTTGTTGGCGGGGCGTCGTGGTGGTTACGGCAATACGGTGATCATCCAGCACGGCAACACGTACCGCACGCTGTACGGCCACATGCAAGGTTTTGCCAAGGGCGTCAAGACTGGCGGCAACGTGAAACAGGGCCAAGTGATCGGTTACATCGGTACCACCGGCCTCTCCACCGGCCCGCACTTGCACTATGAGTTCCAGGTCAACGGCGTACACGTCGACCCACTGGGCCAGAAGCTCCCAATGGCTGACCCGATTGCCAAGGCCGAACGCGCGCGCTTCATGCAGCAGAGCCAGCCGCTGATGGCACGGATGGATCAAGAGCGCTCCACCTTGCTGGCTTCGGCGAAGCGTTAAGGTATGCCGCTCTATATCGGTGTGATGTCCGGGACCAGCCTCGACGGCCTGGATATCGCCCTTATCGAACAAAGCGCGGCGATCAATCTGATCGCCACTCGCTATATCCCAATGCCCGACGCCTTGCGCACAGAACTGCTGAGCCTATGCGCCAGCGGCCCGGATGAAATCGCCCGTTCGGCAATTGCCCAGCAGCAATGGGTGACGCTCGCTGCACAAGGGATCATCGCCTTGCTGGAGCAACATAACCTCAAGCCTCAGGACATTCGGGCGATTGGTAGTCATGGCCAGACGATTCGCCATGAACCCGCCCGAGGCTTCACCGTTCAGATCGGCAACCCTGCCCTACTCACCGAACTGACAGGCATCACTGTCGTCAGCGACTTCCGCAGCCGCGATGTCGCTGCCGGCGGCCAAGGCGCTCCTTTGGTTCCAGCCTTTCATGAAGCCTTGTTCGGCGAGCAGACGGGCAATCGCGCGGTATTGAATGTCGGCGGGTTCAGCAACCTCAGCCTGATCGAGACGGGCAAGCCTGTCGCCGGTTTCGACTGCGGCCCGGGGAACGTGCTGCTCGATGCCTGGATTCACCTGCAGCGCGGAGAACACTTTGATCGGGACGGGCAATGGGCGGCCAGCGGCAAGGTCCAGCCCCAGCTGCTCAATACGCTGCTCAGCGATCCGTTCTTCATGACCAAAGGCCCGAAAAGCACGGGCCGAGAGGTGTTCAACCTGGCCTGGCTGCAGCAGCACCTTGGCCGTTTGCCCACCTTTGAACCCCAAGACGTACAGGCCACCCTGCTGGAGCTGACGGCCCTGACCATCGTCGAGTCCCTGCAAAGCGCCCAGACTGACACAACAACCTTGCTGATCTGCGGCGGCGGCGCCCATAACGGGGCACTGATGGGCAGGCTGACAACGTTGCTGCCTTCTACCCATGTCAGCACTACAGCGGCCTATGGCGTAGACCCTGACTGGGTAGAGGCAATGGCCTTCGCCTGGCTGGCCCATTGCTGCCTTGAAGGCATTGCCGCCAATCGTCCCAGCGTCACTGGCGCACGTGGGCTTCGAGTGCTTGGCGCGATCTACCCCGCCTGAACCCCAGACAGCAAAACGCCGCTTGGCCCGTAAAAGCCAAGCGGCGTTTTTGTATCTGCTACCGATCAGATCGAGAACGAAGACCCGCAACCACACGTCGTGGTGGCATTAGGGTTCTTGATCACGAAACGCGAGCCTTCCAGACCTTCCTGATAATCCACCTCGGCACCTGCCAGGTATTGGAAGCTCATCGGATCCACGACCAGGCTTACACCCTCGCGCTCAACGATAGTGTCGTCATCGGCCACATCTTCATCGAAGGTAAAACCGTACTGAAACCCTGAACAACCGCCGCCCGTAACGAATACGCGCAGCTTCAAGCGATCATTACCCTCTTCATCGACCAGGCTCTTCACCTTGTGCGCAGCACCGTGGGTGAATTGCAAAGCCGTGGGGGTGAAGGACTCAACGCTCATGCTGATAATCTCCCGGCGTAGCGCCGCCATATGCGTAATGGCGGGTATTATCCGCTTCTCCTAGAAAAGCGGTCAACTATTGTTACGGTATATCAATCCGCCCAGCGACCATTAAAAATGCAAAAGGCCCGATCAAAGGGCCTTTTGCGCAACGGTGATCCCGCGTTAAGGCAACATCCCCGCGTGGGACAGGCCCAACTTCTCGTCCAGGCCGAACAGGATATTCATGTTCTGCACCGCCTGGCCCGAAGCGCCCTTGACCAAATTGTCGATCACCGACAACACCACCACCAGGTCGCCATCCTGCGGACGATGCACCGCAATACGGCACACATTGGCACCACGCACGCTGCGCGTTTCCGGATGGCTGCCGGCCGGCATCACATCGACGAACGGCTCATTGGCATAACGTTTTTCAAACAACGCCTGCAGGTCTACCGAGCGATCAGTGACAGTCGCATACAGCGTGGAGTGAATCCCGCGGATCATCGGCGTCAGGTGCGGCACGAAGGTCAGACCCACATCCTGGCCGGCAGCGCGGCGCAGGCCCTGGCGAATTTCCGGCAAGTGACGATGACCTTTTACCGCATAGGCTTTCATGCTTTCCGACGTTTCGGAGTATAGAGAACCGACCGCTGCGCCACGGCCCGCACCACTGACGCCCGACTTACAGTCGGCGATCAGCCGCGACGCATCCGCCAGGCCAGCTTCCAGCAGTGGCAGGAAGCCCAATTGCGTCGCCGTCGGATAGCAACCCGGCACCGCAATCAGGCGTGCTTGCTTGATCTGCTCGCGATTGACTTCCGGCAGGCCGTAAACCGCCTCTTCCAACAGCTGCGGCGCACCATGGGGCTGGCCGTACCACTTGGCCCACTCATCGGCGTCTTGCAGGCGGAAGTCTGCCGACAAGTCGATAACCTTGGTACCGGCCGCCAGCAACTCACCGGCCAGAGCATGGGCGACACCGTGAGGCGTGGCGAAGAACACCACGTCGCAGGCACCCAGGGTTTTGGTGTCCGGCACACTGAACGCCAGACCGTCATAGTGGCCTCGCAGGTTCGGGTACATATCAGCCACGGCCAGCCCGGCTTCGGATCGGGAAGTGATGACCACCACCTCAGCTTGCGGATGCTGAGCCAACAGACGCAGCAATTCGACACCGGTGTAACCCGTGCCGCCGACGATACCGACCTTGACCATAAACCTGCCCTCAACGAACCCACTGGAAAGCCGTCGATAATAGGGGCCGTATCGTCCTGCGACAACCGTCAACGTGACGTACGGGCGCATGAGCCACTACTATCTTCGCTACCGTGAACCTGGGAATAACTAAAATGCTCTATCTATGGGTCAAAGCCTTCCATATCGTCAGCATCGTTTGCTGGTTTGCCGGGCTGTTCTACCTGCCGCGCCTGTTCGTCTACCACGCCCAAAGCGAAGACACCGTCAGCAAGGAACGCTTCAGCATCATGGAGCGCAAGTTGTACCGGGGCATCATGGGCCCTGCGATGGTTGCCACACTGGTCTTCGGCATCTGGATGCTGGCCCTCAACCCCGGCATTTTCCAGTCGGGCGCCTGGATCCACGCCAAGTTGACCCTGGTCGTCCTGCTGATTGGCTACCATCACATGTGCGGCGCACAGGTAAAGCGCTTCGCCCGTGGCGAAAACACCCGCAGCCATGTCTTTTATCGCTGGTTCAATGAAGTCCCGGTTCTGATATTGCTGGCTATCGTAATTTTGGTCGTGGTCAAACCGTTCTAACGTCAATTACTCGGGGAACCTCCAATGTCGCTGCCCGCTCTGCTGGAACAACGTCTGCGCCTGCCCGTGGTGGCCGCGCCGATGTTTCTGATCTCTAATCCGCAACTGGTCCTGGCCTGCTGTCGCAACGGGGTAGTTGGGAGTTTCCCGGCGCTCAACCAACGCGAAAGCAGTGGCTTCAAGGCCTGGCTGGAAGAAATCGAAGCGGGCCTGGCTCAGTTGGACAACCCTGCGCCCTATGCCGTGAACCTGATCGTGCACAACAGCAACCCGCGCCTGGAGGCAGACCTGGCGATCTGCGTCGAGCACAAGGTGCCCATCGTCATAACCAGTCTCGGTGCGGTAAAGGAGTTGGTGGACGCGGTTCATAGCTACGGCGGCCTGGTATTTCATGACGTCACTACCCGGCGCCATGCCGAGAAAGCCGCTGAAGCGGGTGTTGATGGCCTCATTGCCGTCGCCGCTGGTGCGGGTGGCCACGCTGGCACCTGGAGCCCCTTTTCACTGATTGCCGAAATTCGCCAGTTCTTCGACAAAACCCTACTGCTGGCGGGCTGCCTTAACCATGGGCACGAAATCCTCGCCGCCCAGGTGCTGGGGGCAGACCTGGCATATTTCGGCACGCGCTTTATCGGCACCACCGAAAGCCAGGCACCGGATGCGTATAAGGAGATGCTGCTCACATCGCGCGCCGCCGACATCGTGCACACTCCAGCGGTCTCCGGCGTACCTGCCAGCTTCATGCGCCAGAGCCTGGAAAATGCCGGGTTTGACCTCGCTGCGCTTCAAGGCAAAGGTGAAGTCAACTTCGGTTCCAAGCTCAAGCCATTGAGCGATGAGGCCAAAGCGTGGAAAACTGTATGGTCTGCTGGCCAAGGCGTCGGTGAGATCAATGATGTACCCAGTGTGGATGACCTCGTTGCCCGCCTGGATGCCGAATACCGCAAAGCACGCGAGCACGCCGCGCAACTGCGCTGGCCACGCTGACCCACTGGCAGGCCTGCCGATTGGAAGGCCTGCATACTCTCCCTGATTAAGTGACAAGGATGCCCGCATGAGCGACAGCCGTTTCAAGATTGTGTTTGACGGAGCCTTGCGCCCAGGTGTCGAAAGCACCACCGCCAAGCTGAACCTCGCCGAGTTATTCAAAAGCGATGTTGAAGCGATCGAAAAGCTCTTCACCGGCCGCCCCGTCGCGCTCAAGCGCGACCTGTCCCACCCCGACGCGCAAACTTACCTCACGGCACTGCACAACGCCGGGGTCGACGCTCGCATCGAGGCCGAACAACCTGTGGCATTCAGCCTGGCAGAAACCCACGAAACAAGCTCGTCAACCGCTGACCGCGCCGCCGCCTCACCTTATGCTCCCCCACGCGCTGCCGTTGGCGACGACCTGCCGGAGTTCGCAACCCTCAAGGTCTTCACCATCCACGGGCGCATCGGGCGCCTGCGCTACCTGGCCTGGACGCTGGCACTGACCGTCGCGATGTTGGTGGCAGCGGGCATCATCAGTACGGTGGGCTTCGCGGTGGCGACAGCCTCGCCAACCATCGCCATCATTATTGGCTCACTGCTGGGTTTCGCGCTGTTTGTGGCACTGGTAGTGGTGAGCGTGCAAATCGGCGTGCAGCGCCTGCATGACCTGGGCTGGTCTGGCTGGCTGTACCTGCTCAACCTGGTTCCGCTGGTTAACAGTGTTTTCCCGCTGCTGTTGCTGGTATTGCCAGGCAACACGGGCGCCAACCAATACGGCGCGCCACCACCACGCAACTCCACTGCGGTGAAAATCCTGGCCTCGCTGTGGCTGGCGTTCATTCCCTTGATGCTCATCATCGTCGTCACCCTGGGCATGAACGGCTACCTGGACCAGCTTGAAGCCAACATGGACAGCAGCTACGAAAGCAGCTCCATCACCTCCGATGCAGACGCCGATCAAAGCGCTATCGTTGACGAAGCCGCAGCGCAAAGTGCTGACGATGCAGCCGAACCTGTAGACTCTCCAGAACAGTGAAGAAACGCCCGCCGCCTGTGACGCACTGTCATGGGCCGGCGGCGTTGCGATGGAGAAAGGCATGACCCGTTACGCTCTGATCACCGGCGCCTCCAGTGGCATCGGCCTGGCATTGGCCGAAGCCTTGGCACGGCGTGGCCGTAGCTTGATTCTGGTGGCCCGCCAGCGTGATCAGTTGGAAAGCATTGCATTGGAATTGACCCAACGCTTCGGCGTCGAGGTACTGTTTCGCGCCTGTGATTTGGGCGAGCCGCTGCGCTTGTCCGGCTTTTTGCTGGAGCTCGAAGAGGGTGAGCGACAGATCGACCTGTTGGTCAACTGCGCCGGCATCGGCACCAGCGGGCCGTTCCTGGCCCAGGACTGGATGACCGAGCAGGACCTCATCGAAGTCAACATCCTGGCCTTGACCCGCATGTGCCACGCACTGGGCAATGCCATGGCCCTGCATGGCGGCGGGCAAATCCTCAATGTGGCTTCGGTCGCGGCCTTCCAGCCTGGGCCGTGGATGAGCAGCTACTACGCCAGCAAAGCCTACGTGCTGCACTTCTCCGAAGGGTTGCGCGAGGAATTGAAGACCTGCGGCATCAAGGTTTCAGTGCTGTGCCCTGGCCCTACGCGCACCGCATTCTTCGGCACCGCGCAGATGGATACGGCGAAACTCGACCGCAGCCAGCAACTGATGAGCCCGGAAGAAGTCGCGCTCTACACCGTGCGGGCGCTGGAAAAGAACAAGGCCATCATCATTCCCGGGCGCCGCAATCGTTGGCTGACGTTCAGCCCACGCCTGAGCCCCCGCTGGCTGACCCGCAAAATTGCCGGTGCCATCAACAAGGCCTATTGCCCGCGCTGACGGCCTACGTACACTTACCTCACTTTTCACGATGGAGATACAGCTGTGGATACTCTGTTCACCAAGATCATCAACAGGGAAATACCGGCGAAGATCATCTATGAAGATGACCAAGTCCTGGCTTTTCACGATATCGCCCCCCAGGCACCAGTGCATTTCCTGGTTATCCCGAAAAAACCCATTCGTACCCTCAACGACCTGACCGAGGACGATAAGGCGCTGGCCGGCCATATCCTGTTCACCGCCCAACGCCTGGCCGTGGAACAAGGCTGCGAAAAAGGCTTTCGTGTGGTGATGAATTGCAATGAAGACGGCGGGCAAACCGTTTACCACATCCATATGCACGTGCTGGGTCAGCGCCAGATGAACTGGCCACCGGGCTGAGTGCACAAGGGCAAATTGACTCAGCACAAACGCTGGACGCTCTCTTGCGGTAAACTGGCCGCCGAGATTCTTCCCGGAGGTCAGCATGACTACCCAACGTCACTACTCGCCGATTGACCGTCTGTTGCTGCAAGCCGACATGGCCATGCGCACCCTGCTGCCGTTCAGTGGCCAGCCCTACCGCCCATCGCCCGCCATCGTGCAGCCGGATGTACAGTTGAGCGAGACCGACACCCGTCACGTCGCAGGCCTGATGCGCATCAACCATACCGGTGAAGTCTGTGCCCAGGCGCTGTACCAGGGCCAGGCGCTGACCGCCAAGTTGCCGCAAGTGCGCGTGGCGATGGAGCATGCGGCCGAGGAAGAGATCGACCACCTGGCCTGGTGCGAACAACGCATCCGCCAGTTGGGCAGCCATCCCAGCGTGCTCAACCCACTGTTTTATGGCTTGTCGTTTGGTATCGGCGCGGCTGCCGGGCTGATCAGTGACAAAGTCAGCCTGGGGTTTGTGGCCGCGACAGAACATCAGGTGTGCAAGCACCTGGATGAACACCTGGAGCAACTGCCGGCCGAAGACGAAAAGTCACGGGCCATTCTTGAGCAGATGCGCATTGACGAAGAGCACCATGCAGAAAGCGCGCTGGACGCGGGCGGCTTCCGCTTTCCAGCCCCGGTACGGTTCGGCATGAGCCTGTTGGCCAAGGTCATGACCAAAAGCACTTATCGAATCTGAACCGAAAAAAAGGGCGCCCGAAGCGCCCTTTTCTTTTGCCTGCTGCAATCAACCCAGCTCGATGATTTCGTAGTCGTGGGTAATGACCACGCCCGCAGCCCCCAGCATGATCGATGCTGAGCAGTACTTCTCTGCCGACAGCTCGATGGCACGCTTGACCTGGGCTTCTTTTAGCGCCCGGCCCTTGACCACGAAATGCATATGGATCTTGGTAAAAACCTTGGGGTCTTCAGTGGCGCGTTCAGCTTCCAGGAAGGCTTCGCAGCTTTCTACGGCCTGGCGGGACTTCTTCAAGATGCTGACCACGTCAAAATTGCTGCAACCGCCCACACCCAGCAGCAACATTTCCATGGGGCGTACACCCAGGTTACGACCGCCGGCTTCCGGCGGACCGTCCATGACCACCACATGGCCGCTGCCCGACTCACCGAGGAACATGGCTTCGCCCGCCCATTGGATGCGTGCCTTCATCGCCCAGACTCCACTGCTAAAAAAGGGTCGCCAGCTTAGCACAGGGCCTTGAAACAACAGCGCTCTGCATAAATTCGATAAATGACAGCGTTTGCCGCTAAATTGGCTAATCGCGACAGAAGGTGTCTGGTAAGCTGGCGCCAAATGAATGGCGCATTGCCATGACTTGTACAGCGTATATCAATGAGATGCCGCTGGATAAAAACAACGCCAACTACACCGCGCAGTCTTTTCGGGATACAACCATGGTTGCTCTTACTCCCACACCCAAGATCAAGAACCTCGACAAGCTGTTGCTGCATTGCCAGCGCCGACGTCATCCGGCCAAGCACAACATCATCTGCGCCGGCGAGCGCTCAGAAACCCTGTTTTTCATCATCAAGGGCTCAGTCACCATCCTGATCGAGGATGAGGATGGCCGTGAGATGATCATTGCCTATCTCAACGCCGGAGACTTCTTCGGGGAGCTGGGTTTGTTTGAACAAGCAGGCAAAGAGCAGGAACGCAGTGCTTGGGTACGAGCCAAAGTTGAGTGCGAAGTGGCCGAAATCAGCTATGCAAAATTTCGCGAATTGGCCCAGCATGATCCGGACATCTTGTACGCCCTGAGCGGTCAGATCGCCCAGCGCCTGCGCGACACCACCCGCAAAGTCGGCGACCTGGCGTTCTTTGATGTCACCGGCCGCGTCGCTCGCTGCCTGTTGGACCTATGCAAGCAACCCGATGCCATGACCCATCCCGACGGCATGCAGATCAAAGTCACGCGCCAGGAGATCGGACGTATTGTCGGGTGTTCACGAGAAATGGTCGGCCGCGTGCTCAAGGACTTGGAAGAACGCAACTTGGTGCACGTCAAAGGCAAGACGATGGTGGTGTTCGGTACCCGTTAAACCGGCAGGAAGCCAGCCAGCATCTGACGGTACAACGTGTCGAGCCGACGGATCGCATCCGGCGCCGTAAACGCTTCGTGCAGTGCGATATGGCTATCGGCGCGAACCCGCTGCTCCAAACCGCAGGCTTGATTGAAGCGGTTGACCGCCGCAATCAATTGCTCACGATCATTCTCCAGCAACATCGCCCCGTGCACCAACCCGACCGGGCGGCCACCGCTTTGTCGCCAACGCTGGGCAGTGCCCACCATTTTGCGGCCATTGAGGTTGACGTTGTAACGGCCGTCGCAAAAGGCACCGTCAATTTCGCCGACGGACGCATCGCCACCCAACTCGATCAACAGATCACAAATCGGTTGGCACAAGCGCTGATAGCCGGTTTCGATGCGCCCCTGGTCGCTTTCACTGCGCGGTGGGGCATAGACCAGGGCGATATTGACCGTGGCGCCGGACTGCGGCACCGGCTCACCACCGGTTTCACGCAGCAATACCGGCCAACCCGCATCGGCCGAAACCTGGCTCGCCACCGCGAATGCCGGCAGCCGGCTCAAACGGCGCGGCATGACCAGTGCTTGGTCACTGGGCTGCCAGAACAGCAATCCGAATGCCTGCTCACCCGCGCAAACGGCTGCCAATAGGTCTTGCTCGGCGGCAAGGCCTGCTTCGACAGTCATGATCACGGGCTGGAGCATCGAACACCTACCTACCTGAATAAACACAAAACCAATGTGGGAGCTGGCTTGCCTGCGATAGCGGTGTGTCAGCTACACAGAGGTTGGCTGACCCGCCGCTATCGCAGGCAAGCCAGCTCCTACAGTTCCGAGCGTATTTCAAATCAGTCTAGTGTCGAACCGCTGATCGTCGTACCGCGCTCCGGGAAGAACAAGCGCTGCAGCTCCGCCCCCGGGTTCTCTGCGCGCATAAACGTCTCGCCCACCAGGAACGAGTACACGCCACTGATTTCCATCAGTTCCACATCGGCGCGGTTGACGATGCCACTCTCGGTAATCACCAGACGATCACGCGGGATACGCGGCAGCAGGTCGAGGGTGGTTTCCAGGCTGACGTCGAAGGTATGCAGGTTACGGTTGTTGACGCCCACCAGCGGAGTATCGAGGGTCTTCAATGCGCGCTCCAGTTCGTCGCCGTCGTGTACTTCGACCAGCACGTCCAGGCCGACGCTTTTGGCCACGGCCGCCAGCTCGGCCATCTTCACGTCATCCAATGCGGAGACAATCAGCAACACGCAGTCGGCACCCAAGGCTCGGGCTTCAACGATCTGGTACGGATCCACCATGAAATCCTTGCGGATCACCGGCAACTTGCACGCGGCGCGCGCCTGTTGCAGAAACAGGTCTGAACCTTGGAAGTAGTCGATATCCGTCAGTACGGACAGGCAAGTCGCCCCACCCTTCTCATAACTGGCGGCGATCTCGGCGGGTACAAAGTTCTCGCGAATCACCCCCTTGCTCGGCGAGGCTTTCTTGACCTCGGCGATCACGGCCGGCTGCTTGAGCTTGGCCTGGGCGATCAAGGCATTGGCAAAGCCGCGTGGCGCATCGGCGCTTTTCGCCTGGGCTTCCAACTCGGCCAGGCCCACGCGGGCGCGGCGCTCGGCCACTTCTTCAGCCTTGCGGGCCAGGATCTTTTCCAGAACGGTTGGCACACTCATCCTTCATTCTCCATCTTGAATACGGCGGTGAATGCTCCCAGCTCTTCGAGCTTCTCACGAGCCAGGCCGGTGTGCAGCGCATCGTGGGCCAAGGCGACACCTTCCTTGAGACTATAGGCATGGTCGGCGGCGTAAAGTGCTGCGCCAGCGTTGAGCACAATCATTTCCGCAGCTTTCTGACCGTTTTCGGTCTTGCGACGCCCCAGAGCATCACGAATCAACTCCAACGAAGCCGCCGGGCTTTCCACCGCCAGGCCGTGCAAGCTCTGGCTTTTCATACCCAGGTCTTCGGGCTCGACCCAATATTCGGTGACCTCGTCGTTCTTCAGCTCCGCCACGAAGGTCGGCGCCGCCAGGCTGAATTCGTCGAGGCCATCCTTGGAGTGCACCACCAGCACGTGCTTGCTGCCCAAGCGTTGTAATACTTCGGCCAGCGGCCGGCACAGCGCCTGGCTGAACACGCCCACCACCTGATGCTTCACACCGGCCGGATTCGTAAGCGGGCCGAGCATGTTGAACAGGGTACGCAGGCCAAGGTCCTTGCGCGGGCCGGCAGCGTGCTTCATCGCGCCGTGATGGGACTGAGCAAACATGAAGCCAATGCCAACGCTGTCGATGCAGCGCGCTACTTGCACCGGCGTGAGGTTCAGGTAAATACCGGCAGCTTCCAGCAAGTCGGCACTGCCGCTCTTGCCAGACACCGCGCGGTTCCCGTGCTTGGCGACGGTGCAACCAGCGGCGGCCACCACGAAGGATGAGGCGGTCGACACGTTGAAAATATTCGCACCGTCACCGCCGGTGCCCACTACATCGACGACGCCGTCGAGGGTCTTGAGTTCGACCTTATCCGCCAGCTCACGCATCACCGACACCGCACCGACGATTTCGTCGATGCTTTCGCTCTTCATGCGCATCGCCATCATAAAAGCGCCGATCTGAGCATCGGTGCATTGACCGGTCATGATCTCGCGCATCACATCGCTCATTTCCGCGGTGCTCAGGTCCAGATGGCCGACGATACGGCTCAGGGCAGTCTTGATATCCATGAAAAGTCCTTAGCGCGTGCCGCCGCTCTGCTTGAGAAAGTTGGCGAACAGCTCGTAGCCCTGCTCGGTCAGGATTGATTCAGGGTGAAATTGCACCCCTTCGACGTTCAGTGTCTTGTGGCGCAGGCCCATGATCTCGTCGACCGAGCCGTCTTCCAACTGGGTCCAGGCGGTCAGTTCCAGGCATTCGGGCAAGGTTTCACGCTTGACCACCAGAGAGTGGTAACGGGTCACGGTCACCGGCAGGTTCAAGCCATGGAATACACCCAAATCCCGATGGAACACCGGGCTGGTCTTGCCGTGCATGACCTCGCGCGCGCGCACCACATCACCGCCAAACGCCTGGCCGATGGACTGATGGCCCAGGCAGACGCCCAGGATCGGCAGCTTGCCGGCGAAATACTGGATAGCTTCCAGAGAGATGCCCGCCTCGGTCGGCGTGCACGGGCCAGGCGAAACCACGATGCGCTCGGGGTTCAGCGCAGCGATTTCAGCAACGGTAAGTTCATCGTTGCGCACCACCTTGACCTCGGCACCCAGTTCGCCCAGGTACTGCACAACGTTGTAGGTAAAGGAGTCGTAGTTATCAATCATCAGCAACATGTGGGTTCAAACCTCTTGAATTCACTGATTTCAAATGACCGCCTTCCAAGCGTGTGACCCGCTGCCAGACGCACGTTCCGGTTGCCAGGGTGAGTTGGCAAGGGGCGTCAGACAACGGGTGAAGAAGGCAAATCGGTACAGGTCCGGCCAGGCCGGCAGAGAAAAATGTCAGGCGCGCCAACGCCAACGGGCGTGTGCCTTGACTACTCGCATCAAGAGTTTGCTGATGATCAACACGGGGAGGGTCTCATTCATACGTTCAGGCACAGTAACGTAGGCTCGCCAGCGGTGCAATATGGAGCCGCAAATACGGGGACGCAACGTAGGTGGATTCCGGATTTCCCTACAGAAAATGCCAGAAATTTTGCTAGTGTTTCACTTCCGACATAAAAACAACCCAATGGAATCTTGCATGCTCAGACCAGCGTTTTTCGCGCCCCTTGCCGGCTGCCTCCTGTCATTGGCCTGCGCCCAGGCGTTCGCAGCCCCGTCACCTTATTCAACCATGGTGGTTTTCGGCGACAGCCTGGCGGATGCAGGCCAGTTTCCCGACGGTTCGGCCGGCGCCACATTGCGCTTTACCAACCGAACCGGGCCGACCTTCCAGGGTGAATACGGCCTGGTCTCATCGACCCTGCTGGGCACGAAACTGGGCGTCGCTCCCAACGACCTGAATGCTTCCACCTCACCGGTTCGCGCAGCCCAGGGTTTGCCAGACGGCAACAACTGGGCAGTGGGTGGCTACCGTACCGACAATATCCTCGAGTCCATTACCTCAGTCTCCAATGCTGCGATTCCCCCAGGCAACCCCGGGGGCGGCACTGTGTTGCGCAGTCGGCAGGGCTATCTGCCGGCTAATGGTGGGAGAGCCGACCCGAACGCACTTTACTTCCTTTCCGGTGGCGGCAATGACTTCCTGCAAGGCCGGGTACTCAGCCCCGCTCAAGCGGTCGCCGCCGGCGGCAGGCTGGCGGACAGCGCCCAGGCCCTGCAACAAGCCGGCGCGCGTTACATTATGGTGTGGATGCTACCCGACCTGGGCCTGACGCCGGCCATCAACGGCACCCCACAGCAAGCAGCGACTTCGGCCCTGAGCACTATTTTCAACCAGTCCCTGGTACAGCGTCTGTCACAAGTGGATGCGCAGGTTATCCCGCTGAACATCCCGCTGCTGTTGAACGAGGCCTTCGCCGATCCAGCGCGCTTCGGCCTAGCCACCGAGCAGAACCTGACGGGCACCTGCTTCAGCGGTAACAGTTGCACCGCCAACCCAACCTATGGCATCGGCGGCACCAACCCGGACCCAACCAAGCTGATCTACAACGACTCGGTCCACCCTACCGTGGCCGGGCAACGCTTGATTGCCGACTACGCCTATTCGCTACTCGCCGCGCCGTGGGAACTGACCTTGCTGCCGGAAATGGCCCAAGGCACATTGCGCGCCCACCAGGACGAGTTGCGTAACCAATGGCAAGCAGACAACGGCAGCTGGCAAGCCGTCGGCCAATGGCGCGCCATAGTGGCCGGCGGCGGCCAACGCCTGGATTTCGATGATCAGAGCAGCTCGGCCAGTGGCGACGGCAGCGGCTATAACCTGAATATCGGTGGCAGCTACCGGCTCGATGAAAACTGGCGCGTGGGCGTTGCCGCCGGCCTGTATCGGCAGACACTCGAAGCCGGCGCCAATGATTCGGACTACAAGCTCAACAGCTATATGGGCACGGCATTCGCTCAGTATCAGCAGAACCACTGGTGGGCCGATGCAGCATTGACCGGCGGCAAGCTGGACTTTGACAGCCTCAAACGCAAGTTTGCCCTGGGTGTCAGCGAAGGCTCGGAGAAAGGTGACACCGATGGCTGGCTCTGGGCCCTGAGCGGCCGCGTGGGGTATGACATCGCCGCGCCGGGCAGCGACTGGCACCTCTCGCCGTTCATCAGCGCCGATTACGCGCGGGTTGAAGTCAATGGTTACTCGGAGAAAAGCAGCCGCTCCACCGCCCTGACCTTTGACGATCAACAACGCGACTCCAAACGCCTGGGCGTCGGCCTGCAAGGCAGCTACCGCATCACGCCGCAAACCCAGGTTTTTGGCGAAGTGGCCCACGAGCATGAGTTTGAAAATGACACCCAGAAGGTGAACATTTCGCTCAACAGCGTGCAGGGGATCGACTTCAAGCTCGACGGGTATACGCCTCGCAGTAATTCTGACCGCTTGAGCCTGGGTGTCAGCCACAAGCTGACTCAGGACCTGGCGTTGCGGGCGGCGTATAACGTGAGAAAGGATGACAACTTGACCCAGCAAGGCATCAATGTCGGAGTCAGTCTGGATTTCTAAATACTGCGCAAAATAAATGTGGGAGCTGGCTTGCCTGCGATGGCGGTGGATCAGTCACTGAATATCTCAAGTGACACACCGTCGTCGCGGGCAAGCCCGCTCCCACATTTTTTATTCCAGCTTCAGTCTTGTGGAGTTTGCTCTGCCAATGCCACGGCACGGAACATCGCCCGACGCTTGTTGAGGGTTTCTTCCCATTCAAGGGCCGGCACCGAGTCCGCCACAATCCCGCCGCCCGCCTGCACATGCAGTTCGCCGTCCTTGATCACGGCCGTGCGGATCGCAATGGCGGTGTCCATATTGCCGTTCCAGGCAAAATACCCGACGGCGCCGCCGTAGACACCACGCTTGACCGGCTCCAGTTCGTCGATAATTTCCATCGCACGGATCTTCGGCGCCCCCGACAATGTGCCCGCCGGCAAAATCGCTCGCAGGGCGTCCATCGCCGTCAGCCCGGCCTTCAGCTCGCCGGTGACGTTGGACACGATATGCATCACATTGGAATACCGTTCGATGACCATCTTCTCGGTCAGTTTCACCGAGCCGATTTCCGAGACACGCCCGGTGTCGTTGCGCCCCAGGTCGATCAGCATCAGGTGTTCGGCAATTTCCTTTTCGTCGCTGAGCAGGTCTTCTTCCAGCGCCACGTCGGCTTCTTCGGTCGCCCCACGGGGGCGCGTGCCGGCAATCGGGCGCACGGTGATCAGGTTGTCTTCAACCCGCACCAGCACTTCCGGCGAACTGCCCACGACGTGGAAGTCGCCGAAGTTGAAGAAGTACATATACGGCGTCGGGTTGAAGCAACGCAGTGCGCGGTACAGGTCAATCGGCGCCGCCTTGAAGTCGATGGACATGCGTTGCGACGGCACCACTTGCATGCAGTCACCGGCAAGGATGTATTCCTTGATGGTATCGACGGCGCGCTCGTAGTCATCCTGGGTAAAGCTGGAGCGGAACACCGGGTCGGCCGCCGGGGGGCGGCTGAGGTCCAGGCCGCGACGCGGGGTGATCGGCTGGCGAAGTTTTTCCAGCAACGCTTCCAGGTTGGCCTGGCCTTGTTCGAAGGCATCAGCCTGGGCGGGGTCGGCGAGGACAATCGCATGCATCTTGCCGGCGAGGTTGTCGAACACCACCACCGCGTCGGACACCATCAGCAAAATGTCCGGCACCCCCAGCGGGTCCGGGTTCGGGCATTTGCCCAGGCGTTTTTCCACATAGCGCACGCAGTCATAGCCGAAGTACCCCACCAGACCGCCATTGAAGCGCGGCAGGCCAGCAATGGTCGGCACGTTGTAGCGCGCCTTGAAGGTTTCGACAAAGGCCAGCGGGTCTTCTACGTCATGGCTTTCGATCTCCACGCCGTCATGGGTGATGCTCACATGATGGTCGTGCACCCGCAGCACCGTGCGGCATGGCAGGCCAATGATCGAGTAACGGCCCCACTTCTCGCCGCCTTGTACCGACTCAAGCAGGTAAGAGTTGGGCTCATCGGCCAGCTTCAGGTAGATCGACAGCGGCGTATCGAAGTCGGCCAGGGTTTCGCAAGCCATGGGGATACGGTTGTAGCCGGCAGCGGCCAAACGCAGGAATTCTTCGCGGGTCATGAGGTGCCTCGTGGTGTGAGGGTCAAGTCAGGTAGGCAAACGTGCCGCACACGCGGCCTGGATCAGTCAGGCGCGCCAACGCCAGCGGGCCAGGGCCTTGATGACTTTCATCCAGAGTTTGCGAGTGACCACCACGATGGAATTTCCAGAAGGGGACGAATCAATGTCGGGCAACGTTATCTCAGCGCCCGCGCCCAAGCAACCGGGGATTAGCAGTCGCAGGTCATCAATGACCAGAGCGGGGGACTCCTCCGCAATCGGCCGGCCATGGTTGTAACCATAACTCAAGGCCACGCACTGCACGCCCGCCGCTTTAGCCGCCAACACATCACTGCGCGAATCGCCGACAAACAGCGACTGAGACGCCGGAATATTGGCCATTTTCATTACGAAAAACAGGGCCGCAGGGTCTGGTTTTTTCTGCGGCAAGGTATCGCCGCCGATGATCCAGCGGAAGTAGCGCCCGATTTTCATCTGGTCCAACAACGGCGCAACGAAGCGCTCCGGCTTGTTGGTGATCAGGGCCATTTCCACGCCCTGCTTGCTCAACCACTTGAGGGTGTCACGCACGCCGGGGTAAACCACGGTCAGTTCGTGGCTGCTTTCGTAAGCGGCATTGAACAGCTCCAAGGCATGTTCTGCCTCGACCTCATCCACGCCCGTGGCATCGATGTCGTTGGCCAGGGCCCGGCGCACCAACATCGGCGCGCCATTGCCGACCCACTTGCGCACTGACTCGATGCCTGCCGGTTTGCGCCCCAGCTTGAGCAGCATCTGGTCCACCGCGGCCGCCAGGTCGGGCACCGAGTCGATCAAGGTACCGTCCAGATCGAACATCACCAGCCGTGGCAATTTGCCGGGGAACAACTGCTCAAAACCGCTCATGGACGCGCCAGCGCCAGTTCGGCACGCATCTTGTCAATGACGGCCTGGTAGTCCGGGGCATTGAAAATCGCCGAGCCGGCCACGAAGGTATCGGCACCCGCTGCGGCGATCTCACGGATATTGTTGACGTTAACGCCGCCGTCAATCTCCAGGCGAATGTCACGCCCCGACGCATCAATCAGCGCACGGGCCTCACGCAGCTTGTTCAAGGTGCCAGGGATGAACTTCTGCCCGCCGAAGCCTGGGTTGACGCTCATCAGCAAGACCATGTCGACCTTGTCCATCACGTACTCAAGCACGCTCAGCGGAGTGGCCGGGTTGAATACCAGGCCCGCCTTGCAGCCGCCTTCGCGGATCAGTTGCAAGGTGCGGTCAACGTGCAATGTAGCTTCCGGGTGGAAGGTGATGTAAGTCGCACCCGCCTCGATGAAGTCACCGACGATACGGTCTACCGGACTGACCATCAGGTGCGCATCAATCGGCGCGGTGATGCCGTACTTGCGCAACGCGGCGCACACCATCGGGCCGATGGTCAGGTTGGGTACGTAGTGGTTGTCCATGACATCGAAGTGCACGAAGTCGGCACCGGCGGCCAACACCTTGTCCACTTCCTCACCCAGGCGGGCGAAGTCGGCAGAGAGAATCGATGGAGCAATGACGAAGGGCTGCATGACGCACCTTTTTTGAGCTAAATCACGATGGCGCGCATTGTATACCTCATGCTTTGCTGCGCGCACCGTGACCTATCTCAACGGTTAGTAAGCTGCCCGGTAGATTTTTTCGATATCGGCGGCGCTGAGCTTGCGCGGGTTGTTACGCATCAAGCGTTCAATGCCTGCAGCTTCGCTGGCCATGGCCGGGATGGCGTCCTCGGGCACGCCGAAACTGCGCAGGCCGGACGGGATCTCCACTGCCGCACATAACCGCGTCATCGCCTCTACAGCCTGGTCGGCAGCGTCATTCACACTCAGCCCGGCGATATTGACGCCCATGGCCTGGGCGATGTCCTGCATACGCTCGACGCAGGCCAATTTGTTCCAGTGCATGACATACGGCAGCAACAGCGCATTACTGACGCCATGGGCAATATTGAAGCGCCCACCCAACGGGTACGCCAGCGCATGCACGGCACCGACGCCCGCGTTGCCAAAGGCCATGCCGGCCATCAGGCTGGCGGTGGCCATGTCGTCACGGGCCTGCAGGTTGGCCGGGTTGGCGTAAGCCTTGGGCAACGCGCTGGCAATCAATCTGATCGCACCGATGGCCAGGGCGTCGGTAATCGGCGAGGCATGCAGCGACAGGTAGGACTCGATGGCATGCACCAAGGCGTCCACGCCACTGGCGGCCGTGACACCTCGCGGGCAGGTCAAGGTCATTTGCGGGCTGATCAGCGCGACATCCGGCAGCAAGTAATCGCTGACGATGCCTTTTTTCAGCTGTGCAGCCTTGTCGGACAGTATCGCCACATTGGTCACCTCCGAGCCGGTACCGGCCGTGGTGGGGATGGCGATCAACGGCGGGCCTTTGCGCGGCACCTGATCGACGCCAAACAAGTCCGCCAGCGCGCCGTGATAACCGGCATAGGCCGCCACGCTTTTGGCGATGTCGATGGCACTGCCGCCGCCCACACCGATCAGGCCGTCATGCCCCCCTTCGCGGTACGCACGCATGCAGTCTTCGACGATGGCAATTTCCGGATCGGGCAGCACGCGGTCGAAGATTTCGTAGGCTCGATCACCCAGATGCTCCAAGGCCAGCGCCACGGTACCGGACTGGACCAGCGCGGCGTCAGTGACGATCAGTGGGTTATCCACATCCAGGCGCGTGAGTTCGGCAGCCAGTTGTTCGATGGCACCTGCACCGGTCAGCAGTTTGTGGGCGATCTTGAATGAGGAAGTACTCATGTGCGCGGCCTCTTATGAATGATGGGCTGGCACAAGAATAGCTGCCCCTGGCGTGTTGTCTGCCATTCATTGGTTGAATGGCCGCGCCGCGACCATCAAGACAGCTAACAAACCGCCGATAGCCTGTCGATAGCGAGAACCGCGCCTCATACCCCTGACAAATACCGACCAACCCATTAGGCTGCTGGAATCACTTCTGGCCGGGAATCAACGATGCTTTTTCTTCACCGTTCGGCACTGCCAGCATTGTGCCTGTCACTGCTGTTTACCAGCGTCTTGCCTGTTCAGGCCGAGGATGCACCCTCGCCTGCCGTCGAAAAACCGGCTGAACGCCAGGCCTTGCCCGAGCGTAGCCAGCAAGAAGCCAGTGCGCTCGAACGGCAGGTGCCGCAGCAGGAGCAACAGCAATTGCAAGCTGGTAGCGATTCGTTCCTGGCGCTATGGAAACCCGCCAACAGCGCCGAAGCCGAGGGTGTGGTGATTCTCATACCAGGTGCCGGGGAGAACGCGGACTGGCCGCAGGCCATCGCGCCTCTGCGGCGCAAGTTACCGGACGCCGCCTGGGGCACCCTCAGCCTGTCATTGCCTGACGTCAGTGTGGACACCCTGCCGCCACGGCTCATCGAACCGCCGAAAGCGGCGGTCGATACCAGCAGCAAGGAAGGCAGCACCGCTGCCAAGCCGGTCGAACAGGCCGCCAGTGCCGAGGCCGAAGGCACTGACCCGGCGGTGGTGCCGGGGGCGGATGAGCAGGACAAGACCGACGCCAAGCGCATCTTCGACCGTATCGACGCCGCCGTCGCCTTCGCCCAGACCCAAAGCGCCCGCAGTGTGGTGTTGCTCGGCCATGGCACCGGGGCCTGGTGGGCGGCACGCTACCTCAGCGAGAAACAACCCTCCCAGGTGCAGAGGTTGGTGATGGTGGCCGGCAAGACGCCTGCGGCTCGCCAACCGGACCTGCAGCAACTGGCGCCGGCCTTGAAGGTACCCACGGCGGACGTGTTCTATCAAGAGGGCGCCCAGGATCGCAAGAACGCCCTGGAGCGACTCCAGGCGGCCAAGCGCTCGAAGAATGACAGCTATAAGCAGGTGTCGCTCACGGCGTTACCCGACAATAGCGCGGCGGAGCAAGAGCAGTTGTACCGCAGGGTTCGCGGGTGGCTGAGCCCGCAGGGCAGCGCAGACTGATCACATAGTCGACCATGTCGCACAACGAAGTGGCAGGGGCAAGCCCCCTCCCACATGGCGTTGAGTGGCGATAGTCTCAACGAAAATCCCGCCGCTCGCGAATCAGCGCATAGGCGTTATGCAACTCTCGGGTTCGTTCGGTCGCCTCCCGCACTTGCGCGGGGCTGGCACCCGTGCCGGCGATCTTGTCCGGATGGTGACGGCTGAGCAGGCGGCGGTAGGCGCGCTTGATCACCGAAGGCTCAGTGGTTGCCGTCACCCCCAGGATACGCAACGCCTCCTGATAGGCACCGCCACGATTGGCCAATGGCTTGCGCTCCGGCGCGTAATCGGTCGCCAATGCCTGAAGCTGCTGTGGCGTCCAGCCCAACCACTTGCCCCACTGGTCGATCAGGTCGCGCTCGGCAGCATCCGCTCGACCGTCCGCCCACGCCATGCGCCAACAGGCGCGCAGCACGCCTTCCGCCGCATGGGGCTGCGTCTTGAGCACCCGCAGGTAACGGCGAACCCGGTCGCTGCCGGACTTGCCACGGTTGAAGGCGCTGATCGCGCGGCGCTGGGCCGGCTCACTCATGTCCAGTGCGCGCATCTCCTGGCGCGCTTGCTGGATATGCCCATCGACAACCCGGCCATTACTCTTGGCTAGGCGTCCCAGCAGCACAAACAGCAGTTCATCGTTGCGCAAAGCCGGGCGCCCACCCAGGCGTTCACGCAACTGCGCCCAACTGTGCAGTTGCAGACGGCGATCCAGCGCCTGCCCCAGCAATGCCCCCAACAGAGCCCCCGGAATACTGGCAATGGCAAAGCCAGCCCCGGCGCCGATCAGCGTCCCTGGCCACAACATCCTACTGCCCCGCTGTCAGCAAGGTTTCGACCTGCGCCAATCGCTCCAGCGTCCCTACATCCACCCAGCGTCCTGCCATGTGCTCCCCCGTTACCAAACCTTTGGCCATGGCCTCGCGCAACAGCGGGGCCAGCTTGAAGGCACCGGCGCTGCAACCCGCGAACAATTTAGGGTCGAGCACTGAAATGCCACTGAAGGTCAGGTTATCGGCACCGGGCGCGGCATCATGAAGCACACCGTGATCCAGGTAGAAATCCCCGCCCGAGGGGTGGTGTGCTGGGTTGTCGACCATCACCAAGTGCGCTAGGCCCCGGATCGGCTGCTTGAGCTGGATGAAATCGTAGTCGGTCCATATATCGCCATTGACCACCAGAAACGGTTCGTCGCCCAGCAGCGGCAACGCCTGGAATATCCCCCCCCCCGTTTCCAGCGGTTCACCCTCCGGCGAGTAGCGGATGCGCAGACCGAATTGGGCACCGTCGCCCAGGTAGCTTTCGATCTGCTCGCCGAGCCAGGCGTGGTTGATCACGATCTCGGTAAAGCCGGCCTTCGCCAAGGCTTCAAGGTGATACTCGATCAGCCGCTTGCCGCCGGCTTGCACCAGCGGCTTGGGCGTATGCAGGGTGAGCGGACGCATGCGCTCGCCCTTGCCCGCCGCCAGGATCATCGCCTTCATACGCTGGCCTCGGCAGGTTCGCGCAGGCTGGCGAGTAACTCGCCCAGGTCACTCAACTCGGGTCGGTCGGCCAGCACCGCTTCTATATAAGCAAAGAAACGCGGCACGTCGGCTAGGTAGCGTGGTTTGCCGTCGCGGTGGCAGATACGCGAAAAGATGCCGATAACCTTGAGGTGACGCTGCACGCCCATCAGGTCGCTGGCACGCAGGAACTCCTCAAAGTCGTCCTGTACTGGAATCCCCAACTGTCCGGCACGCTGCCAATAGCCACGCTGCCATTCGCGCACGCGGGCCTGGGGCCAACTGAGGAAGGCGTCCTTGAACAGGCAGGTGATGTCATAGGTCACCGGGCCGTAGACCGCGTCCTGGAAATCCAGCACGCCAGGGCTTGGCTCACTGATCATCAGGTTGCGCGGCATGTAGTCGCGGTGCACCAGCACCTTGGGCTGCGCCAGGGCGCTGTCGATCAACTGCTGGCTGGCACGTTGCCAGAGGGCTTGTTGCTCAGGGTCGAGGTCGATGCCCAGGTGACGGCGCACGTACCATTCCGGGAACAGTTCCAGCTCGCGACGCAATAAGGCCACGTCATAGCTGGGCAACGGCGCATCCATCGGCAATTGCTGGAAAGCCAGCAGCGCTTCGATGGCATCGGCAAATAATTGATCAGCATTTTCACCGTCAATCACGTCCAGATAGGTTTTTCTGCCCAGGTCATTGAGCAAAAGAAAGCCACGGGGCAAATCTTCTGCATAAATTTTTGGCACATTTATTCCCGATTTCGCGAGCAAATGCGCAATATCGACGAAAGGTTTGCAGTTTTCCTGGGGGGGTGGCGCGTCCATGACGACGAACGTATGGGCACCGCCCTCCCATCGAAAATAACGCCTGAAACTCGCGTCGCTGCTGGCCGCGGTCAATGTGGCCGGGGGCACGGGGCCCCAGTCCTGAGCGTTGAAGAGGATCGGCAACTGCTCATCCAGCCAGACTTCCAGCTGTTGTAAACGTAGATCTTGCTCGGGCATTACAAGGGTCTCCGACGGCGCTAGCCGTCAAGCGGGGCATGCTTTATTATCACGCATCTTGTGCGACACGCGTAGCGTGTCTCCAGGTTGGCGGTGAGACGTCATCGTCAAGGGTTTTCCGCAAGGAAACCGATAGCCCGGTAGCCAATCCGGGAAACAAAACAGCCCAGGGGTCCCACTGCTTAGAAGGACTCGTTGTCGCTGCGGCGACAATAGCGAACCCCAAAGCCGCTTAGCACTCAGAAGCGCGGCTATGGTCCGATTTTCGGACTGGGAGTGCCTACTTCACTACTGATGAGGTCGTTATGCATAAACGTCTGGCTCAAAAAGCAGATGTATCTGCAGTTCAGGTAGAAATGCGGAAATTCATTTCAGATACTCTGAACAGAATGACCTGGAACTTCGGCTTGATGACGCTGGTTTCAACCATCGTCATGGTTACTGCCATGTTCCTAATCAGATAGTGCATCCACATAGGTCTCACGACCTACCCATGCGGGAAGAATCCCCGCAGGGATTCCTCCTGCCTTAAACAGGAGGAAATACTCTTTGAGCGTGCTGCCTTGCAGTCCCCCGCTCATATCAAACCGGAGACACGAGCGAAAACTCTGTCTGTCATTGTCCAACTATCTTGCTCTGAGATAGCAGCGGACTCGTTGTGCGACCAACGATAGCCTAGGAAAACATGCGTCACTGGTAACGGTGGGGTGTGAAGCTTTTCCGACAATGTAGTCCCCATCAGGGTGTGCTTTTGCCGTGAGGCAAAGTACAGACGCTCGGAGCAGTACCGGGTCGAGACGCTAGGCTGGTTGGCATGGGTAACGTAAGTGAACTGCTGATAAACGCCGTAATGATAAACATGCCAAAACTGCTGTTAGGCATGGACCAAAAGGTATGGGGCCAGATATTCCTGTGGGATGTGGGAATACGTCGCTACAAGGCCTCCGGTGAAAAGGCAGACCCTAAACCAATCGTGTGACAGGCAGGGAACGTGGTAAGCCCGTATGGCTGCCTTCGGGCAGGTGAACCGCAAGGGGATCTATTGGCTGTGCGGGTATGGGATCGCAGAAAAAGCGAACGCCGGGCTGTAATGGCGCGGATAGGGGTTGGAACATTACCCCACGGGAAACCGGGCAGACTTCTGCGTGGTCTTTTATCGCATGAACGCTGAGTAAACCTGTCTCAATCATCTTCGAAGTCCGGCAGTAATGGGCTTCTTATTCATCCACTCCTGACGGGAGCGTCCATTCCCGTCAGGGGATGCGTACGTCTTCTGCTCGGGGAAACTTGAGAGGAAGGCAGCATGTTAGTACCTAGCCAACTGGCCGGGTCTGCGCCTTCTGGCGTTCCGCAGCATTGGCATGACATCGATTGGTGTCGTGTGCAGCAGAACGTACGGGCGATGCAGATTCGGATTGCGAAGGCTTGTCGGGAAGGCAATTGGCGCCGGGTGAAAGCCCTGCAACGGATGCTGACCCGCTCTCGTTCGGCCAGATATTTGGCCATACGGAGAGTCACTGAAAACCAGGGCAAGCGCACGGCGGGAGTCGACCGCGTGCTCTGGGATACACCCGATGCCAAGTGGAAGGCGGCAAATGGGTTGAAGCGCCACGGGTATAAACCACGGCCATTACGGCGTGTGTTTATCCCGAAGTCGAATGGAAAGGAACGCCCTCTGGGCATTCCAACCATGACTGACAGAGCCATGCAGGCGCTATACCTGCTAGCCCTGGCGCCTATCGCTGAAACCACCGGCGATCCAAACAGCTACGGCTTTCGGATCGAGCGCTCCACGGCTGATGCGATGGGACAGTTGTTCGTTTGTCTATCCAAGAAGGCTTCGGCCCAATGGGTCTTGGAAGCGGACATTAAAGGCTGCTTTGACCACATCAACCATGACTGGCTGATCGAAAATGTCCCAACGGACAAAGAAATCCTCCGAAAATGGTTGAAAGCTGGAGTGATTCACAAAGGCCAGCTACAGGCAACGAATGCCGGTACACCACAGGGCGGGATTATCTCGCCCACCTTGGCGAATTTGGTGCTGGATGGACTGGAATCACAGCTCAAGCAACACCTGGGCGTGACGAAGGCGAAGAAGCTGAAAATTAACGTGGTGCGATATGCGGATGATTTTGTGATTACCGGTAGCTCGAAAGAGATGCTCGAAAATGAGATCAAACCTTGGGTTGAGCGGTTTCTCGCGGTGCGAGGGTTGCAGCTGTCGCTTGAGAAAACCCACGTCGTCCACATAGATGAAGGTTTCGACTTCCTTGGTTGGAATTTCCGCAAATACGGAGGGAAACTCCTGATCAAACCTGCCAAAAAGAACGTGAAAGCGTTCTATAGGAAGGTAAAAGAAGTCATCAGTACTAACAAAGCGGTGAAACAGGAGGAGTTGATCCGCCTGCTTAATCCGATACTGCGAGGCTGGGCGCTGTATCACCAGCCTGTGGTCGCCAAGAAGGCGTACAGCCGCATGGACCACCAAATATTCCAAGCGCTTTGGCGTTGGGCGAAAAGGCGGCATCCAAACAAAAGTCTCGACTGGGTAAGGGAGAAGTATTTCCAAACCTATGAAAGTCGAAGCTGGGTGTTCGCCACCACGGTCATAACGGAGTCAGGAGGCAAAGAGGCAATTCGGTTATACGCCCTAGAGGCCACGCCGATTGAGAGGCACAGGAAGATCAGCGGGGATTTTAATCCGTTTGATCCCTCTATGGAGGAAATGGGAGAGGCATTGCGGATGTCCCGGATGCTCGGGAAATTGAAGTACCGCAAACAAATTCTTCATCTATTTCAATCCCAAAAAGGACTGTGCGTACTATGCAAAAGCCCAATATCTAGGGAGACTGGGTGGCACGACCACCACATCATTTATCGCTCACAAGGCGGTGGTGACTCGCTGGACAACCGGGTACTATTGCATCCCATTTGCCACCAGCAGCTTCACGCTCGTGGACTAACAGTGTACAAACCGGCTCCCCCAAGGGGGGCTTCGTAAAGACTTGAGCCGTATGCGCTGAAAGGCGCACGTACGGTTTTTAGGGGGGAGCAGACCAGAAATGGTCTGTTCCTACCCAACTTTCAGACCATCGAGAGGCGTGCGGCCCAAACCGCGGGCAGATGGCACGCAGGAAGCCCGGACTAATAAGATGGCATTGAAATCCCCCGCGTTTCGTAGAAAATTTCCGTTGCTGGTAACCGGCAGTCTGCTGGCCTTGCAACCTTTCGCCACCTCATTCGTGGTCGCCGCGGAACAGTATGACTGCTCAGTCTCTGCTTCGGGTGCCTGGGATTGCGCGCCGAAGACCGCCGCCGCCCCATTGCCACCGCGCCCGGTGCATGACGGTGCTGCCGTCAGCTCGGCCAACAGCACGCCGCAAGGCAAAGCTGGCGGCAGCGTCGACGCCGAACCCAAGACCATGCTGGTCACCGAAGCCAAGGGCCGTGGCCTGCGTTCGCGCAGTGCCGACTACAGCCACCTTGACTGGGTACCTCGCGACAAGCTGACCGCAGCACAGTTGGCCGAAACCGGCCCTTACTGCGGCGGCGCCTACATCGAGCCGACTCGTCCTGGCATGAACGACAAGACGAACAAGAGCGATGCGCCGACCTTCATCGGCGCCAAGGCTTCTCGTTACGAGCAGGAGCAGCAGGTCGCTACCCTGGCCGGTGACGTGGTCATGCGCCAGGGCAGCATGCAGCTGGAGTCAGACGAAGCCAGCCTGTACCAGGCGGAGAACCGTGGCGAACTGAATGGCAAGGTGCGCCTGCGCGATAACGGCGCCCTGATCGTGGGTGACCATGCCCAGGTCCAGCTCGACACCGGTGCCGCCCAGATCGATAACGCCGAATACGTGATGCACAAGTCACGCATCCGCGGTAACGCGCTGTACGCCAAGCGTGCAGAGAATGCGATCATCCGTCTCAAGGACGGTACGTACACCACCTGCGAGCCGGACAGCAACGCCTGGCAGCTCAAGGGCAACAACATCACGTTGAACCCGGCCACCGGTTTCGGTACGGCGACCAACGCGACGTTGCGCGTCAAGAACATCCCGATCCTGTACACCCCGTACATCTACTTCCCGATCGACGACCGTCGCCAATCCGGCTTCCTGCCGCCGAGCTTCAGCACCGGTGGGGAAACTGGCTTTACGCTGGTAACACCGTACTACTTCAACCTGGCGCCGAACTACGATGCCACGTTGTACCCGCAGTACATGACCAAGCGCGGCTTGTTGATGGAGGGCGAATTCCGCTATCTGACCAAGTCGAGTGAAGGGCAGTTTGGTGGGGCGTATCTCAACGACGATAACGATGAGCGCAAGAACCAGACCGATTACGAAAAGACCCGCTATATGCTCAATTGGCAGCATAAAGGTGGGTTGGATTCACGTCTGACGTCACAGGTGGATTACACCCGGATCAGCGATCCTTACTACTTCCAGGATTTGAAGTCGTTTGAGGAAGGGGTTGAGAGCCAAGACGCTCTGAACCAGCAGGGATCTTTGACATATCGGGGCGATTCTTATCAGGCCCGTTTGAATGTCCAAGCCTATCAACTGGCGACAATCACTCAGATCACACCGTATGACCGGTTGCCGCAACTCACACTGAATGGCCAACTGCCATTTCATCCGGGCGGGCTGGATTTCAGTTATGAAACCGAAGCCGTACGCTTTGATCGAGACTTGGAGAACGGTAACTTTACGGACGAAAATGGCTTGGTTTCGCGTCGTCTGGATACCAACGTTACCGGCCTGACCCGTGCAAACGGCACTCGTCTGAACCTTGCGCCAGCTGTCTCTTATCCGATGAACTGGTCCTACGGCTTTTTGACGCCGAAGTTGAAGTACGTTTATACCAAGTACGATCTTGACCTTGACGGTACAGGCAAGAGCCAAATGGCTGCAGGAGGTCAAACCTTCAATAGCTCACAGGACCGCTCAGTACCTATTGCAAGCATCGACAGCGGCCTGTACTTCGACCGTAAAACCAATTGGTTCGGCAAAGACTACAACCAGACCCTCGAACCTCGTGCGTTCTACCTCTACGTACCGAATAAAGACCAGACCGAGATCCCTGTCTTCGACACCAGCGAGAACTCGTTCAGCTACTCCTCGTTGTTCCGGGATAACCGCTTCAGCGGTTCCGACCGCATCGGCGACGAAAACAAGCTGTCCTTTGGTCTCACCAGCCGCTGGATTGAAGAGAACGGTTTCGAACGTCAACGCGCTTCCATCGGCCAAGCGGTGTACTTCAAGGATCGTGAAGTTCAATTGCCTGGCATCGACGCCAAGACACGTGATGACGCCCACTCGAACGTATCTCCTGTTGCACTGGAGTACGAGTTCCGCTTCAACCGCGACTGGCGCGCCACAGCCGACTACAACTGGGACACCGAGAGCCATAGCCCTCGCTCCGGCAGCGCGATGTTCCACTACCAGCCGGAAGACAACCCGAACAAGGTCGTCAACCTGGGCTACCGCTATCGCAACGACCAGGTTGTCTACAACCAACTGACCGGTAAATGGCAGTTCGGCGGAGACTTCGGCAGCCCGGGCCAAGAGAACTACGTGAAGGATTACTACAAAATCCAACAACACGACTTCTCGATGATGTGGCCGATCATTCCCCAGTGGAACCTGATCACGCGCTGGCAGTATGACTATGCTCGCAACCGTACCCTGGAAGCCTTTGGTGGTTTCGAGTACGACAACTGCTGCTGGAAACTGCGCGTCATCAACCGTTACTGGGTTTCCAACGACGAATACACGCAGATCGCCCCTCAGAACGAAAAGGGTGACCACGGGCTCTTCTTCCAGATCGTCCTTAAAGGACTCGGCGGCCTGACCGGCGCCAAGGTAGAGAGCTTCCTCGACAAAGGCATTCAAGGTTATCGTGAACGTGAAGACAAAGCTTTCTGAGTGTTTGCGCCCGCTAGTGCTGGGCGCGCTGTTCCTGGGTACTGTTTCGGCACACGCCGCAGTTCAACAGCTGGATAAAGTAGCGGCCATCGTCGACAACGACGTGATCATGCAGAGCCAGCTGGACCAACGGGTCAAGGAAGTTCAGCAAACCATCGCCAAGCGTGGCGGTGGTGTGCCACCGAGCAGCGTCCTGGAACCCCAGGTGCTGGAGCGTCTGATCGTCGAGAACCTGCAATTGCAGATTGGCGACCGTTCTGGCATCCGTATTTCAGACGAAGAATTGAACCAGGCCGTTGGCACCATCGCCCAGCGTAACAACATGAGCATTGATCAGTTCCGCGCCGCCCTGGCTCGCGATGGTTTGTCCTACGAGGACGCCCGTGACCAGATCAAGCGCGAAATGATCATCAGCCGTGTGCGCCAGCGCCGTGTGGCCGAGCGGGTTCAGGTGTCCGAGCAGGAAGTGAAGAACTTCCTGGCCTCGGACCTGGGCAAGATGCAGCTCTCCGAAGAGTTGCACTTGGCCAATATCCTGATCCCAACCCCGGACGGAGCCAACTCTGAGCAGCTTAATGCCGCCGCCGCTAAAACCCAGGCGATCTATGAGCGCCTGAAAGCGGGTGCAGATTTTGCCCAGATGGCCATTGCTCAGTCCGGCAGCGACAACGCCCTCGAAGGCGGTGACATGGGCTGGCGTAAAGCCGCTCAATTGCCACCTCCGTTTGATCGCGAATTGAGCGCCATGGAAGTCGGTGGCATTACCCAGCCAGCCCGCACCCCGGGTGGCTTCATCATCCTGAAGCTGCTGGAACGTCGCGGTGGCGAGACTTCGCTGAAAGACGAAGTCCATGTTCGTCACATCCTGGTCAAACCGAGCGAAATCCGCACCGAGGCACAAACCAAGGAACTGGCCCAGAAGATCTACGACCGCATTGAAAGCGGTGAAGACTTCGCCACCCTGGCTAAAAGCTTCTCGGAAGACCCAGGTTCTGCCCTTAACGGCGGCGATCTGAACTGGATCGACCCGAAAGCTCTGGTGCCTGAGTTCCAGCAGGTTATGGCCGAGACACCGCAAGGCGTATTGTCCAAGCCGTTCAAGACTCAGTACGGCTGGCATGTGCTGGAAGTGCTTGGCCGTCGCGCCACGGACAACACCACCCAGGCCCGCGAGCAGCAAGCCCTGAGCGTACTGCGTAACCGCAAATACGACGAAGAGCTGCAAACCTGGCTGCGTCAGATCCGTGACGAAGCGTATGTAGAGAACAAGCTGCCAGGCGCCGAGCAAACAGGCACCGACCAGGCACCCCAGTGAAACCCCAGCGTTTCGCGGTGACACCCGGCGAGCCAGCCGGCATTGGTCCAGACCTGTGCCTGCTGCTCGCCTCGCAACCCCAGCCACACCCCCTGATTGCCATTACCAGCCGCGACCTGCTCCTTGAGCGGGCCGCGCAACTGGGTGTGGCCGTCAACCTGCTGGACGTGGCGCCGGGCAACTGGCCCGACCTGCCGGCCCCCGCCGGCAGCCTGTATGTGTGGGACACCCCGCTGCAAGCCAAAGTGGTTGCAGGGCAGTTGAATACGGCCAACGCGGCATTTGTGCTGGAGACGTTGACCCGTGCGGGCCAAGGCTGCATCGACGGCGACTTCGCCGGCATGATTACCGCGCCGGTGCACAAAGGTGTGATCAACGAATCCGGTATCGCCTTTTCCGGCCATACCGAATTCCTCGCGGAACTGACCCATACCGCTCAAGTGGTGATGATGCTCGCCACCCGCGGCCTGCGTGTGGCGCTGGTGACCACCCACTTGCCGCTGCGTGAAATCGCCGATGCCATCACTGCCGAGCGTGTGGAGCGTGTCACGCGCATCCTGCACAACGACCTGCAACACAAATTCGGCATTGCCCAACCGCGTATCCTGGTCTGTGGGCTTAACCCCCACGCCGGTGAAGGCGGCCACTTGGGCCATGAAGAAATCGACATCATTGAACCGACATTAGAGCGCCTGCGCCAAGAAGGCATGGACCTACGCGGCCCATTGCCTGCAGACACTCTGTTCACCCCCAAATATCTGGAGCACTGCGACGCAGTGCTGGCGATGTACCACGACCAGGGGCTGCCCGTGCTGAAGTACAAAGGCTTCGGCGCCGCAGTCAACGTGACACTGGGCCTGCCGATCATCCGCACTTCCGTCGACCATGGCACCGCCCTGGACCTCGCAGGCAGCGGCAAGATCGATACCGGCAGCCTGCACGTGGCCCTGGAAACCGCCTACCAGATGGCCGAGACCCGTATATGACTGAGCATTACCAACACCGCGCGCGCAAGCGCTTCGGGCAGAACTTCCTGCATGACGCTGGCGTAATCGATCGCATCCTGCGCTCCATCCATGCCAAGCCAGAAGACCGCCTGCTGGAAATCGGCCCAGGTCAGGGCGCGCTGACCCAGGGCCTGCTGGCCAGCGGCGGGCAACTGGACGTCGTGGAACTGGACAAGGACCTGATCCCGATCCTCAACCAGCAGTTCGCCGGCAAAACCAACTTCAACCTGCACCAGGGCGACGCGCTGAAGTTCGACTTCAACAGCCTTGGCGCTGCGCCCAACAGCCTGCGGGTGGTGGGTAACCTGCCGTACAACATCTCCACGCCGCTGATTTTTCACCTGCTGAACAACGCCGGGATCATCCGCGACATGCACTTCATGCTGCAAAAGGAAGTGGTGGAGCGCCTGGCCGCAGGCCCTGGCGGTGGTGACTGGGGCCGCTTGTCGATCATGGTCCAGTATCACTGCCGCGTAGAGCACCTGTTCAACGTCGGCCCGGGCGCGTTCAACCCGCCACCGAAGGTCGATTCAGCCATCGTGCGCCTGGTGCCGCATGCCGTACTGCCGCACCCGGCCAAGGATCACAAACTGCTGGAACGTGTGGTACGCGAAGCGTTCAACCAACGCCGCAAGACCTTGCGTAACACACTCAAAGCCCTGCTGAGCAATGCTGAAATCGAAGCCGCCGGCGTCGACGGCGGCCTGCGCCCCGAGCAACTGGACCTGGCCGCGTTCGTGCGCCTGGCTGACCAGCTTGCCATCCAGCCAGCGCCAACAGCGCAATAGGGTTCAACACCCTCCAATGTGGGAGCGGGCTTGCTCGCGAATGCGGTGGATCAGTTATAGATCAGTTGACTGACGCACCGCATTCGCGAGCAAGCCCGCTCCCACAGGTTCAACCGCGTTACGTTGATAGAGTCGTTTCATCAAGTTCAAGAGCCCAGACAGCATGTCTGGCCTAGTGCCCACCTCTTGGCCTAGACTGACCCGCATCTGCTGCCCTTCGCTTTTAAGGCCTCTTGCATGTCCGATCCTCGCTATCAGATAGACGTCAGCGTCGTCACCCGCTTCCTGGCGGACCAGTCGCAACCCGAACATAACCGCTTCGCCTTTGCCTACACCATTACAGTGAAGAACAACGGGCTGGTGCCGGCCAAACTGCTGTCGCGCCACTGGGTCATCACCGATGGCGACGGCCAGGTCGAGGAAGTGCGCGGGGCAGGCGTTGTCGGCCAGCAACCGTTGATCGACAGCGGCGCCAGCCACACTTATAGCAGCGGCACGGTAATGACCTCCAAGGTCGGCACCATGCAAGGCTCGTATCAAATGAAGGCCACCGACGGCCAACTGTTCGATGCAATCATCAAGCCCTTCCGCCTGGCTGTGCCAGGAGCCCTGCACTGATGGCGACGTACGCGGTCGGCGACCTGCAAGGTTGCCTGGACCCTCTCAAGCGCCTGCTGGAGCGCGTAGCCTTCGACCCGGCAAATGATCGCTTGTGGTTGGTGGGAGACTTGGTTAACCGGGGCCCACAGTCCCTGGAAACCCTGCGCTACCTCTATGGCCTGCGTGATTCCTTGGTATGCGTGCTGGGCAACCATGACCTGCATCTGCTTGCGGCCGGCAACAATATCGAGCGCCTCAAAAAAGGCGACACCCTGCGGGAAATTCTCGAAGCCCCAGACCGCGCTCAACTGCTCGACTGGCTGCGCCGGCAAAAACTCATGCACTACGACGAGGATCGCAACATGGCCTTGGTGCATGCCGGTATCCCGCCGCAGTGGACGCTGAAAAAAGCCCTCAAGTGCGCCGCCGAAGTTGAAAGTGCATTGGCTGATGACAACCTGTACACCGCTTACCTCGACGGCATGTACGGCAACGACCCAGTGAAGTGGGACAACGACCTCACCGGCGTGGCCCGCCTGCGAGTCATCACCAACTACTTCACGCGGATGCGCTTCTGCACGGCCGAAGGCAAACTGGACCTCAAAAGCAAGGAAGGCGCCGACACCGCCCTGCCCGGCTACAAGCCCTGGTTCGCCTACAAGGAACGCAAGACCCGAGACACAAAGATCATCTTTGGCCACTGGGCCGCGCTGGAAGGCAAGTGCGATGAACCCGGCGTGTTCGCCCTCGACACCGGTTGCGTGTGGGGCGGTGCCATGACCCTGATGAACATCGACACGGGCAAGCGCCTCGACTGCCAGTGCGAATCGCCCCTTTCCATTACCCTGCCGGCCACCGCCAAGCAATAGGAGCCCGCCATGACCGAATTCAAACGTATCCCTCCCCAAGAAGCACAGACCCTGCGCGAGCAAGGTGCCGTAGTCGTCGACATCCGCGACCAGCCTACTTATGCCGCCGCTCACATCACCGGCGCCCAGCACTTGGACAACGTCAACATCGCCGACTTCATCCGCGCCGCCGACCTCGATGCACCGCTGATCGTCGCCTGCTACCACGGCAATTCCAGCCAGAGTGCAGCCGCGTATCTGATCAGCCAGGGTTTCTCTGACGTCTACAGCCTGGACGGCGGGTTTGAGCTGTGGCGTACGACCTATCCCGCGGAAATTTCCTCGGGCGATTCGCAATAATTTTTTTCACACCCCGCTACCCCGCGTGACGCTTGGGCTTGCGCCGTTTCTGACGAACGGCGCGGCTAAACTAATTGCGCATCGCGCCTTGACCTCCCGGATTCCGAACTATCCTTAAGCGCAGGCCATCCGAATCAGGGGAGAGCCGGTACACCGGCGTACGGGTCATCGGTAGCGTTTCAGGGTGTTCTGGGGGGAAAACAGCCATTGGCGTGCGTCAATGACTGCCAGCATCGACTGATTGATCCGGCGTCGGCTCCACGTATCGAGCGAGGTGACGACGTCATGAGTATCTTTAGCCACTTCCAACAACGCTTCGCGTCCACACAGCAGGAAGAACTCACGCTTCAGGAGTATCTCGAGCTGTGCAAACAGGACCGCAGCACCTACGCTTCTGCCGCCGAACGCTTGCTATTGGCGATTGGCGAGCCAGAACTGGTGGAAACCGCCAATAATTCGCGCCTGTCGCGGATATTTTCCAACAAGGTGATCCGCCGCTATCCGGCCTTTGAAGACTTCCATGGGATGGAAGAATGCATCGACCAGATCGTTTCCTACTTCCGCCATGCCGCCCAAGGCCTGGAAGAGAAGAAGCAGATCCTCTATTTGCTCGGCCCGGTCGGCGGCGGCAAATCGTCCCTGGCGGAAAAGCTCAAGCAATTGATCGAGAAGGTGCCCTTCTATGCGATCAAGGGCTCGCCCGTCTTCGAGTCCCCCTTGGGCCTGTTCAACGCCACGGAAGATGGCGCGATCCTCGAGGAAGACTTCGGTATCCCGCGGCGCTACCTCAACACCATCATGTCGCCCTGGGCCACCAAGCGCCTGGCCGAGTTCGGCGGTGACATCAGCCAGTTCCGGGTGGTGAAACTCTACCCGTCGATCCTCAACCAGATCGGCGTGGCCAAGACCGAACCCGGCGATGAAAACAATCAGGACATTTCGGCACTGGTGGGCAAGGTCGATATCCGAAAACTGGAAGAGTTTCCGCAGAACGATGCCGATGCCTACAGCTATTCGGGCGCATTGTGCCGGGCCAACCAGGGCCTGATGGAGTTCGTGGAGATGTTCAAGGCACCGATCAAGGTGCTGCACCCACTGCTCACCGCTACCCAGGAAGGTAACTACAACAGTACCGAAGGCCTGGGGGCGATTCCATTTACCGGGATCTTGCTGGCTCACTCCAACGAATCGGAATGGCATACCTTCCGCAATAACAAGAACAACGAAGCCTTCATCGACCGGATCTATATCGTCAAGGTGCCGTACTGCCTGCGGGTCAGTGACGAAATCAAGATTTACGACAAACTGCTGTTCAACAGCTCCCTGGCCAAGGCCCATTGCGCCCCCGACACCCTGAAAATGCTTGCCCAGTTCACCGTGCTGTCGCGCCTCAAGGAGCCGGAGAACTCCAATATCTATTCGAAGATGCGCGTCTACGACGGCGAAAACCTCAAGGACACCGATCCCAAGGCTAAGTCGATCCAGGAATACCGTGATACAGCCGGTGTGGACGAGGGCATGAACGGTCTGTCGACGCGCTTTGCGTTCAAGATCTTGTCCAAGGTCTTCAACTTCGATCCCCACGAGATTGCCGCCAACCCGGTGCACTTGCTCTATGTGCTGGAACAACAGATTGAACAGGAGCAATTCCAGGCCGAAACTCGTGAGCGCTACCTGCGCTTCCTCAAGGAATACCTGGCGCCGCGCTACATCGAGTTCATCGGCAAGGAAATCCAGACCGCTTACCTGGAGTCCTACAGCGAATACGGCCAGAACATTTTCGACCGCTACGTCCTGTACGCCGATTTCTGGATCCAGGATCAGGAATACCGCGACCCGGAAACCGGCGAAATCCTCAATCGCGTGGCCCTCAACGAAGAATTGGAAAAAATCGAGAAACCCGCCGGCATCAGCAATCCGAAGGACTTCCGCAACGAAATCGTCAATTTCGTACTGCGCGCCCGTGCCAACAACAACGGCAAGAACCCCACTTGGCTCAGCTACGAGAAGCTGCGGGTGGTCATCGAGAAGAAAATGTTCTCCAACACCGAGGACCTGCTGCCCGTCATCAGCTTCAACGCCAAGGCCAGCAAGGAGGATCAGCAAAAACACAACGACTTCGTCACACGCATGGTCGAGCGAGGCTACACCGACAAACAGGTACGACTGCTCTCCGAGTGGTACCTGCGGGTTCGCAAATCGCAGTAAGGCAGCGGCAAGCGCGCACTGCCAGGCATCCGGCCTGGCAGTTGACCGCTTGTCTCTAAGCTTCCAGCCCGCGGCTTGAAGCTTGTAACGTGAAGCTGCCCGGAGGGCTCCCCATGAGCTATGTGATCGACCGACGCCTCAATGGCAAGAACAAGAGCACGGTAAACCGCCAGCGTTTCCTGCGGCGTTACCGTGACCACATCAAAAAGGCGGTAGAAGAGGCCGTCAGCCGCCGTTCCATCACCGACATGGAGCATGGCGAACAAATCAGCATTCCCGGACGGGACATCGACGAACCGGTACTTCACCATGGCCGCGGCGGCAAACAGACCGTGGTGCACCCGGGTAACAAGGAATTCACCACTGGCGAACATATCCAGCGCCCACAAGGCGGTGGCGGCGGCAAAGGCCCGGGCAAAGCCGGCAACTCTGGCGAAGGCATGGATGAATTCGTATTCCAGATCACTCAGGAAGAATTCCTCGAATTCATGTTCGAAGACCTCGAACTGCCCAACCTAGTCAAACGCAACCTGACCGGCACCGATACCTTCAAGACCGTACGTGCAGGGATCAGCAACGAGGGCAACCCGTCGCGCATCAACATCATCCGCACCCTGCGTTCAGCCCACGCACGGCGTATCGCCCTCTCCGGCAGCAGCCGCGCCAAACTCAAGCAGGCCAAGGAAGAGTTGGCACGCTTGAAGCGCGAAGAACCGGATAACTTCGGCGATATCCAGGAAATCGAGGCGGAAATCGAAAAACTCAGCGCGCGCATCCACCGCGTGCCGTTCCTCGATACCTTTGACTTGAAATACAACCTGCTGGTCAAGCAACCCAACCCCAGCTCCAAGGCGGTGATGTTCTGCCTGATGGACGTTTCCGGCTCCATGACCCAGGCCACCAAGGACATCGCCAAGCGCTTCTTTATCCTGCTGTACCTGTTCCTGAAACGGAACTACGACAAGATTGACGTAGTGTTCATCCGCCATCACACCAGCGCGCGAGAGGTGGACGAAGAGGAGTTTTTCTACTCGCGGGAAACTGGCGGCACCATTGTTTCCAGCGCACTGAAGCTGATGCAGGAGATCATGGCCGAGCGCTACCCCGCCAACGAGTGGAACATCTACGCCGCCCAAGCCTCTGACGGCGACAACTGGAACGACGACTCGCCGATCTGCCGGGACATTTTGATCAACCAGATCATGCCGTTCGTGCAGTACTACACTTACGTCGAAATCACCCCCCGTGAGCACCAGGCCCTGTGGTTCGAATACGAGCGCATCGGCGAAGCCTTTGCCGACACGTTCGCCCAGCAGCAACTGGTCTCGGCCGGCGATATCTACCCGGTCTTCCGTGAACTCTTCCAGCGCAGGTTAGTGACATGACCGCCAAAAAAGAGAACAAGCGCCAACCCATTTCCACCGGTTCCGAGTGGACCTTCGAACTGATCCAGGCCTATGACCGGGAAATCAGCCGTATCGCGGCGGGTTATGCCTTGGACACCTATCCCAATCAGATAGAAGTCATCACCGCTGAACAGATGATGGATGCCTATGCCTCGGTGGGCATGCCCCTGGGCTATCACCATTGGTCCTACGGGAAACACTTCCTCAGTACCGAGAAGTCCTACACACGCGGCCAGATGGGCCTGGCCTACGAGATCGTGATCAACTCCGACCCGTGCATCGCGTACCTGATGGAAGAAAACACCATCTGCATGCAGGCGCTGGTAGTGGCCCATGCCTGCTATGGGCATAACAGTTTCTTCAAGGGCAACTACCTGTTTCGCACCTGGACCGATGCCAGTTCGATCATTGATTACCTGGTGTTCGCCAAGCAATACATCATGCAGTGCGAGGAGCGCCACGGTATCGATGCGGTGGAAGACCTGTTGGACTCCTGCCATGCGCTGATGAATTATGGGGTCGATCGCTATAAGCGTCCCTATCCTATTTCCGCCGAAGAGGAACGCCTGCGCCAGAAGGAGCGCGAGGAGCACCTGCAGAAACAGATCAACGACCTGTGGCGCACCATCCCCAAGCGCGCCGACAAGAACAGCGACAAGGACAATGCCCGCTTCCCCGCCGAACCGCAGGAAAACATCCTGTATTTCCTCGAAAAGCACGCACCGCTGCTGGAGCCCTGGCAGCGCGAAATCGTGCGTATCGTGCGCAAGATCGCGCAATATTTTTATCCCCAGCGCCAAACCCAAGTAATGAACGAAGGCTGGGCAACCTTCTGGCATTACACCCTGATGAACGACCTGTACGACGAAGGCCTGGTCACTGACGGCTTCATGATGGAGTTCCTCACGTCCCATACGAGCGTGGTCTTCCAGCCAGGCTTCGACAGCCCGTACTACAACGGCATCAACCCCTATGCACTGGGTTTTGCCATGTACCGCGATATCCGCCGCATGTGCGAGCACCCCACGGAGGAAGACCGCCGCTGGTTCCCGGAAATCGCCGGCAGCGACTGGCTATCGACCATCAAGTTCGCCATGAGCAGCTTCAAGGATGAGAGTTTTATCCTGCAGTACCTGTCGCCCCAGGTGATCCGCGACCTTAAGTTGTTCAGCATCCTGGACGACGACCTCAAGGATGACCTGGTGGTGCCTGCCATCCACGACGAACCCGGCTACCGCATCATTCGCGAAACCCTGGCCGCGCAATACAACCTGGGTAACCGCGAGCCTAACGTTCAGATCTACAGCATTGATGTGCGTGGCGACCGTTCGCTGACCCTGCGTCACCAGCAACACGACCGCAAACCCTTGGGCGAATCCACTGAGGAAGTGCTCAAGCACCTGCATCGGCTCTGGGGTTTTGATATTCATTTGGAAACCCTGCAGGGCGACCAAGTGATGAAGACCCACCATGTACCACCGCGCAGCGATCATAACGACAACGACTATGGCCGCCTGGACATGGCCGTCGTGCATCTCTGAAACAGCAAAGCCTCCATTGGCCAGGCTCAGGCGTTATCCTGTGCCGCTAATGGAGGCTTTTTCATGAAAATCTACAAAGTCGGCGGCGCCGTGCGTGATCGCCTTCTGGGCATCGAGGTCACCGATATAGACCGCGTCGTCGTTGGCGCGACGGCTGAAGAGATGCTCGCCAAGGGTTATAAACCGGTGGGCGCCGATTTTCCGGTGTTTCTCGATCCGAAAAACGGTGACGAATACGCCCTCGCTCGCACCGAACGCAAGAATGGCCGGGGTTACGGTGGCTTTATATTCCATGCGAGCCCCGACGTTACGCTGGAAGAAGACCTGATCCGGCGTGACCTGACCATCAATGCCATGGCGGAGGATGACGAGGGTAACCTGACTGATCCTTATCAGGGACAACGTGATCTTGAAGCGCGACTTTTACGGCATGTTTCTCCCGCGTTCGCCGAAGATCCCCTCCGCGTACTACGCGTTGCGCGTTTCGCCGCGCGCTATGCGCCTCTCGGCTTCACAGTCGCCCCTGAGACCCTCGAATTAATGCGCCAACTCAGTGAGTCCGGCGAGTTGGAGGCCCTTACCCCCGAGCGCAGTTGGAAGGAAATCTCACGGGCGCTGATGGAAGATCAACCCCAGGTATTTATTCAAGTACTGCGTGACTGCGACGCACTGAAAACCTTGATGCCGGAGGTGGATGCGCTGTTCGGCGTGCCGCAGCCCGCAGCTCACCACCCGGAAATAGACACCGGCGTGCATACCTTGAGCGTGCTGCAGCAAGCAGCCCTGCACAAGCAACCGCTGAGCGTGCGCTGGGCCTGCCTGCTGCACGACCTGGGCAAAGGCCTGACGCCTGTGGATAAGTTGCCGCAGCACATTGCCCACGAACATCGCGGCTTGAAGCTGATCAAAGCGGTGAACGAGCGTTTCAAGGTGCCCAGGGATTGCCAGGAGTTGGCCTTGCTGGTGGGGCAATATCATACTCACGGGCATCGCGCGCTTGAACTCAAGGCCTCGACGTTGCTGGAGTTGCTGCAAAGCTTCGACGTGTACCGTCGGCCGCAACGCTTTGAAGAGTTCGTGGCGGCCTGCGAAATGGACGCTCGTGGCCGCGAGGGTTTTGAGCAACGCAGTTATCCACAGGCCGATTATTTGCGCGGAGCGGCAAAGGTGGCACGCGAAGTGCCGGTCGCGCCGCTGCTAGAAAAGGGTTTCAAAGGCCCCGAACTGGGCGAGGCGCTCAAGCGCGAACGGCTCAAGGCGCTTAAAGCCTACAAAGAACAGCAAAAGCCCTTGTAGGAGCGAGCTTGCTCGCGAAGAACCTCAACGATGACGCAGCGCCCTCAGGTTTTTCGCGAGCACGCTCGGCTCCTACAAAAGAGCTTGTGGCGTGAGTGGCTGACCCTGCCACTCGAACGCCACAGGCGCCAATACCTGATCAATCTGCGCGTCTCGCCATAACTCGGCCATTGTCTTGCCCGCCTCCGGGTGCAGACGGTCCGGCGCCATCATCGACAGCGGCCACAACACAAAGGCGTTTTTCAGGATTTCGGCTCGCGGCAAGATCAAGCCATCGAAATTGCCCACCCAATCGCCATATAACAACACATCGATATCCAGCGGCAGGCCTTTGCGGTCGGGCGCGTAGCGGCCGTTGTCTGCCTCGATGGATTTCAACCGGCGATCGAGTTCCATCAACGGCAGGTCGGTATAAGCCGACACCACCAGATTGAAAAACGGCCCACTTTTGATCCCCACCGGCTGGCTTTCGAACACCGCCGAACAGCGCATATCCGTCAAGAAGCCCGCCAACGCATCCAAGCCGGCGCATAGACGAGCCTCGCGGTCGATATTGCTGCCAAGCCCGAGGTAAACCTGAGTCAACGACATCCGCGCTCGATCTCCACGCCCACGCCCTTGGCAGCCGGTACCGCGCCGGGCTTGGTCAACTTGAGGTGCAGCCAGGGAATCTGGAACTCACTCATCAGCACTTCGGCCAAACGCTCGGCAAAGGTTTCCACCAGTTGGTACTGGGAATGCTCGGCAAAGGCCTGGATACGCGCAGACACCCTGGCGTAATCCAGTGCCAGGGTCAGGTCGTCACTTGCCGCAGCTGGGCGATTATCCCAGGCGAAGCTCAGGTCCAGGCGCAGGCATTGCCGGATTCCGCGCTCCCAGTCGTAAGCCCCGATCACGGTGTCGACTTCCAGGCCTTCGATAAACACTCTGTCCAAGCACTTTTCTCCGCAGCACGACAAGGGCGCGATGCCCCGTTAGAATCAGGGCGTCCTCGCCCGGAATAGTTAGCATGTTTTGGTCACTGGCGATTTTCGCCTACCTGCTCGGCTCGCTGTCCTTCGCCATTTTGCTCAGCCGCTTGACGGGAAATCCCGATCCGCGAATGAGTGGCTCAGGCAATGCCGGCGCCACCAATATGTTGCGCCTGGCCGGCAAGAAACTCGCCGTCCTGACCTTGCTGGGCGACGTCTGCAAGGGCCTGCTGCCCGTGCTCATCGCCAGCCTCGTCGGCCTTAGCTTGCAACAGCAAGCCTGGGTGGGCCTGTGTGCCGTCCTGGGCCACCTGTTCCCGTTGTACTTCCGCTTTCGCGGCGGCAAGGGCGTCGCCACGGCGGCCGGCATGCTGCTGGGCATTTACCCCCCTGCGGCGTTACTGGCCATGCTCGCCTGGCTGCTGACGTTCTACCTGACCCGCACCAGCTCGCTGGCCGCGCTGATTGCCACGCCGCTGACCCTGCCGCTGCTGGCCTGGCAGGAACCAGAAGCGCTGCTACCGATGAGCGTGCTGACACTGCTGATCGTCTGGCGCCACCGCGGCAATCTACGCGACCTGTTTGCCGGGCGCGAACGGCATTTTTAAATACCCCGCCTGGACCCGGTGCCCTTGAACCTTACAACGGCGGCAATTGCTCCATCGGCCAGCGCGCCTGCACGCTGATCGCCAGACTTTCGTGCTGCCCGGCCTGCAAGCGCTGGCAACCGGCGTAGGCAATCATCGCGCCGTTGTCAGTGCAGAACTCAGGGCGTGCGTAAAACACGTTGCCATTCATGTCGCCGAGCATTTTTTCCAGGGAACTGCGCAACGCCTTGTTGGCGCTGACGCCGCCTGCGATCACCAGCCGCTTCATGCCCGCCTGTTTCAGGGCGCGCTTGCACTTGATGGTCAAAGTCTCCACCACAGCCTGCTGGAACGCCAGCGCGATGTCGCAACGGGCTTGCTGGCCGTCGTCCCCGGCGCTGACGCTCTGCTGCCAGGTGTTCAAGGCAGAGGTTTTCAAACCGCTGAAACTGAACATCAAGCCAGGACGATCACACATCGGCCGCGGGAAGGTGTAGCGACCGGCAACGCCGTTCTCGGCAAGACGGGCGATTTCCGGCCCCCCCGGATAATTAAGCCCCATCATCTTCGCGGTTTTGTCGAACGCTTCACCGGCGGCATCGTCCAGCGACTCGCCCAACAGTGTGTATTGACCGATCCCATCCACCTGAACCAGCTGCGTATGCCCGCCCGAAACCAACAAAGCGACGAACGGGAACTCCGGCGGTGTTTTTTCCAGCATGGGCGCCAATAAGTGGCCTTCCATATGGTGCACACCAAGAGCAGGAATACCCCAGGCAAAGGCCAGCGCCTGGGCGCAAGAGGCCCCAACCAGCAGGGCTCCGACCAATCCGGGCCCTGCCGTATAGGCAATGGCATCGATCTCGGTTGCCACACAACCGGCCTCATCCAGCACCTGGCGGATCAATGGCAGCATGCGCTTGACGTGATCGCGGCTGGCAAGCTCCGGCACCACGCCGCCATAGGCGCGATGCAGGTCGATCTGACTGAACAGTGCATCGGCCAAAAGCCCGCGTTCACTGTCGTATAGTGCGACTCCGGTTTCGTCGCAGGAGGTTTCAAGTCCCAGTACTAGCATGGGTTTGCGCCTTGTAGAGGCTGAATTCGAAGGCGCGCATAATAGTCGCCACTCCCCCTCCCGACTAGCGGTTTTCGATCAGAGGCTTTGCATTCCGGGCAATGAGGGGTTAACATCCGCAACCCTTAAAAACCGACGACCTCAGCCGCGAATTTTTTGCGACGAGAACGTTGATTCCCGGTAATGAAAGAAGGTAGCTCTGGATGCCAGCCGTCAAAGTAAAAGAGAACGAACCCTTCGACGTAGCTCTGCGTCGTTTCAAGCGCTCCTGCGAAAAAGCCGGTGTTCTGGCTGAAGTTCGTAGCCGCGAATTTTATGAGAAGCCAACTTCTGAGCGTAAGCGCAAAGCAGCAGCCGCTGTTAAGCGTCACGCTAAGAAAGTTCAGCGCGAACAGCGCCGCGCCGTTCGTCTGTACTAATACACAGACGTTCGTAGCAAGCTTCTGCCAAGCCCGGCCCTCAGCCGGGCTGTTGGCATTTGCGGATATCGCTTGATGCTTCACCGTCGACGCCGCACACGCGACCGAGACACTGCTTCACACGTCAGGGCTGGCTCTTTTGCCAGCGGTGCACGTCTCTTCTGACGAGCCTAACAAGGCTACTGACGAGCACACCTATTCTTCAAACAGACGATCAACCGTGTCGGCTGTGCCCATCGATGCGTTTCCGAGGCTGCCATTGGCCAAGACCGGACGCCCGGGCAACATTTCCATGCCGAAGACTGATCAGAAACTACCCTCAGTGAATATTCGGCAGATACACTTCCTGATGACCCATGCAGACGATGATGATCAAGCCCCCTATACGTGCGCTTGAACACCTCACGGGTCCTCATTTACACGCAGTGATGACGAGAACGCCATGGCCGGGCTGATTCCCCAGAGCTTTATTGACGACCTTCTGAACCGCACCGACATCGTCGATGTTGTCAGCTCACGCGTACAGCTGAAAAAAGCCGGCAAAAACTACACCGCCTGCTGCCCGTTCCATAAAGAAAAAACCCCATCCTTCAGCGTCAGCCCCGACAAGCAGTTCTATTACTGCTTCGGTTGCGGGGCGGGCGGGAATGCCCTGGGTTTCCTGATGGACCACGACAACCTGGACTTCCCCCAGGCTGTCGAGGACTTGGCTAAAGCCGCAGGAATGGAAGTGCCCCGCGAAGAAAGTGGCCGCCCGCACAAACCCCGGCAACCCACCGATTCGCCGCTGTACCCGCTGCTTACCGCTGCCGCCGACTTTTACCGCCAGGCACTCAAGAGCCATCCGCAGCGCAAGGCCGCTGTCGACTACCTCAAAGGCCGCGGCCTCACCGGCGAAATCGCTCGGGACTTCGGTCTCGGCTTCGCTCCGCCGGGCTGGGACAATCTGTATAAACACCTTAGCAACGACACCCTCCAGCAAAAGGCCATGATCGACGCCGGCCTGCTGGTGGAAAACGCCGAGACCGGCAAGCGCTATGACCGCTTCCGCGACCGCGTGATGTTCCCGATCCGCGACAGCCGTGGCCGCATCATCGCCTTTGGCGGCCGCGTGCTTGGTGATGACAAACCCAAGTACCTGAACTCCCCGGAGACCCCGGTGTTTCACAAAGGCCAGGAACTCTACGGCCTGTTCGAAGCGCGCAAGAACAACCGCAACCTCGACGAAATCATCGTGGTTGAGGGTTATATGGACGTGATCGCCCTGGCCCAACAAGGCCTGCGCAACGCGGTCGCGACCCTCGGCACCGCCACCAGCGAAGAACATCTGAAGCGCCTGTTCCGTGTCGTGCCCAGCGTGCTGTTTTGCTTCGACGGCGACCAGGCTGGCCGCAACGCCGCCTGGCGCGCGCTCGAAGCCACGCTGTCGAGCCTGCAGGATGGGCGTCGCGCACGCTTCCTGTTCCTGCCCGAAGGCGAAGACCCGGACACGCTGGTGCGCTCGGAAGGTACCGATGCGTTCCGTGCACGCATCAATCAACATGCACAGCCGCTGGCGGATTATTTTTTCCAGCAACTGACCGAAGAAGCCGACCCGCGCTCCCTGGAGGGCAAGGCCCATATGGCCACCCTTGCGGCGCCGCTGATCGACAAAGTCCCCGGCGCCAATTTGCGCACACTGATGCGCCAGCGCCTGCTGGAGATCACCGGTTTGAGCGGTGAAGCCGTCAGCCAGCTGGTGCACAGCGCCCCGCAAGAGGCGCCGCCAGCCTACGACCCCGGCATGGATTACGACGCCATGCCGGACTACGCTGACTTTCACCAACCTCAGGAGGCCTTCGCGCCCCAGCAGGAATGGACGCCAAAGAAGCCCGGCGCAGGTGGCAAGAAGTGGGATAAAAAGCCGTGGAGCAAAAACGGCAAGCGCGGTGATCGCGATGAAGCCTACGCGCCACGCACGCCCGTAGCGGTGGAAGCCCCCACACTGATTGCACTGCGCACACTGATTCACCACCCGCAATTGGCCGGCAAGGTTGAAAGTGCCGACCACTTTGCCAACGAGAGCAATACCTATGCTCAGGTGCTTATTGCACTGATCGAAGCCGTGCAGAAAAACCCTAAGCTAAACTCAATCCAGTTGATGGCTCGCTGGCATGGCACGGAACAGGGCCGTTTATTGCGGGCACTGGCGGAAAAGGAGTGGCTAATTGACGGCGACAACCTTGAACAACAGTTTTTAGACACCATTAATAGGTTATCCGCGGGTCAACACACTCAGACCCTCGACGAACTTATCAAGAGAGCAAGGCAGCCGGGATTATCGGCTGAAGAGCAAATTCAGATAGCAAAACAGATGCGCGACCTCTTAAAACAGAATGTTTACGCATCAAACCCGACCTCAGCTGGCGTGTGAGGTCATAGCTCGGGTATAATCCTCGGCTTGTTTTTTGCCCGCCAAGACCTTCAGTGGATAGGGTGTTATGTCCGGAAAAGCGCAACAGCAGTCTCGTATCAAAGAGTTGATACTTCTTGGTCGTGAGCAGGGTTACCTGACTTACGCGGAGGTCAACGACCACCTGCCTGAGGATATTTCAGATCCTGAGCAGGTGGAAGACATCATCCGCATGATTAACGACATGGGGATCAACGTATTCGAAGTCGCGCCAGATAAGGATTCCCTTATGCTGGCCGACGCTGATACCGACGAGGCCGCCGCTGAGGAAGCTGCTGCCGCGCTGGCTGCAGTAGAGACCGATATCGGCCGCACGACAGACCCTGTGCGCATGTATATGCGCGAAATGGGTACCGTCGAGCTGCTGACACGCGAAGGCGAGATCGAAATCGCCAAGCGTATCGAAGAGGGCATCCGTGAAGTGATGGGCGCCATTGCGCACTTCCCTGGCACGGTTGACCACATTCTCTCCGAGTACACTCGCGTCACCACCGAAGGTGGCCGCCTGTCTGACGTCCTGAGCGGTTATATCGACCCGGACGACGGCATTGCGCCGCCTGCCGCCGAAGTACCGCCGCCTGTTGATGCGAAAGCCGCAAAAGCGGACGACGACTCCGACGACGACGAAGCTGAAAGCAGCGACGACGAAGAAGAAGCCGAAAGCGGTCCAGACCCGGTCATCGCTGCCCAGCGCTTCGGTGCGGTTTCCGATCAAATGGAAATCACCCGCAAGGCCCTGAAGAAGCACGGTCGTGGCAACAAGCAGGCGATTGCCGAGCTGGTGGCCCTGGCTGAGCTGTTCATGCCAATCAAGCTGGTGCCCAAGCAATTCGAAGGCCTGGTTGAGCGTGTTCGCAGCGCCCTTGAGCGTCTGCGTGCACAAGAGCGTGCGATCATGCAGCTCTGTGTGCGTGATGCGCGCATGCCGCGTACCGATTTCCTGCGCCAGTTCCCGGGCAACGAAGTTGACGAAAGCTGGAGCGACGCACTGGCCAAGGGCAAGGCGAAATACGCCGAAGCCATCGGTCGCCTGCAGCCCGATATCATCCGTTGCCAGCAGAAGCTGACAGCGCTTGAGACCGAAACCGGCCTGACCATTGCAGAAATCAAAGACATCAACCGTCGCATGTCGATCGGTGAGGCCAAGGCCCGCCGCGCGAAGAAAGAGATGGTTGAAGCGAACTTGCGTCTGGTGATCTCCATCGCCAAGAAGTACACCAACCGTGGCCTGCAATTCCTTGATCTGATCCAGGAAGGCAACATCGGCTTGATGAAAGCGGTGGACAAGTTCGAATACCGTCGCGGCTACAAGTTCTCGACTTATGCCACCTGGTGGATCCGTCAGGCGATCACTCGCTCGATCGCCGACCAGGCCCGCACCATCCGTATTCCGGTGCACATGATCGAGACCATCAACAAGCTCAACCGCATTTCCCGGCAGATGTTGCAGGAAATGGGCCGCGAACCGACCCCGGAAGAGCTGGGCGAACGCATGGAAATGCCTGAGGATAAAATCCGCAAGGTATTGAAGATCGCTAAAGAGCCGATCTCCATGGAAACGCCGATTGGTGATGACGAAGACTCCCATCTGGGTGACTTCATCGAAGACTCGACCATGCAGTCGCCAATCGATGTCGCCACTGTTGAGAGCTTGAAAGAAGCGACTCGCGACGTACTGTCCGGCCTCACTGCCCGTGAAGCCAAGGTACTGCGCATGCGTTTCGGCATCGACATGAATACCGACCACACCCTTGAGGAAGTCGGTAAGCAGTTTGACGTGACCCGTGAGCGGATCCGTCAGATCGAAGCCAAGGCGCTGCGCAAGTTGCGCCACCCGACGCGAAGCGAGCATCTGCGCTCCTTCCTCGACGAGTGATACCAGAACCCCCGGCCCAGGCCGGGGGTTTTGCTTTCTACCGATTGCTTTGCACAGATTAACTGCCTCGCACACCCCGCCCTCGCAATGCCCGTCTACACTCGAGACATTCCCCGTGCCATAACGAGACCGTTATGCCCAGATTGCCGACCGTGATACTGCTGTCGCTGCTGACCTGGACCGCAACGGCTGGCGCGTTGACTCTTACGGATGATGAGCGTAGCTGGTTGGCGGACCATCAGGAGCTGCGCCTAGGCGTGGATGCGTCTTGGCCACCTTTTGAATATCGCGATGAAAATGGCCGATATCAGGGCTTGGCAGCCGATTACGTACGCCTGCTCCAGGACCGCCTGGGTGTGCGTATCAAACTGATCGAACCGGTTAACTGGACTGCGGTGCTTGAACAAGCCCGCAATAATCAGCTCGACCTGCTGCCTGGCATCATGTCCACCCCCGAACGCCAAAACTTCCTGGCGTTCACACGCCCCTATCTCGACTTTCCCATCGTCATCCTGGCCCATGAAGGCGGCGCGAAACCACGCAGCCTCAAGGATCTGTACGGGCTTAAAATTGCCGTGGTGGAAAACTACGCGCCCCATGAATTGCTCCGCACCCACCATCCGGACCTGAATCTGGTCGCCCTGCCCAACGTCAGTTCGACGCTGCAAGCCCTGGCCACCGATGAAGTGGATGCCGTGGTCGGCGACCTCGCCTCCAGCGTCTGGAGCCTGCGCCAACTCAAGCTCGACGGTTTATACGTCAGCGGCGAAACGCCCTACCGCTACCAACTGGCGATGGGTGTCCCGCGGGATGAAAAAATCCTGGTGGGCATCCTGGACAAAGTCCTCGCCGACCTCAGCTCAGCCGAAACGGATGCAATCCAGCAACATTGGGTCGGCAGCTTCACCGATCACCGCACCTTCTGGGCTGACTTGCTCACGTACGGCCTGCCAGCGGTGCTGCTATTGAGTACGGTGCTGGCCATCGTTATTCGGATCAATCGCCGGCTCAGTTCGGAAATTTCTCGCCGGGTCGCCCTTGAACAAGAACTGCGAAGCAGCGAGTACCACTATCGCGGCTTGGTGGAGAGCTTGTCCGCCATCGCCTGGGAAGCAAGCATCAGCGATTTCACCTACAGCTACGTGTCGCCCCATGCCGAAGACCTGCTCGGCTATCCCCGCGCCCACTGGTTGATTCCAGGCTTCTGGCGCAACATCATCCACCCCGCCGACCTGACCCGCGCCGAGGCCTATTGCTATCGGGAAACTCGTGCTAACCGTGATCACAGCATTGATTACCGGGTCATCACCGCTGATGGCCGCTGCCTGTGGGTACGTGACATTGTCAGCCTGATCGAACACGGCCACGAGCCAGTACTGCGCGGCCTGATGATCGACATCAGCGAAGCCAAGCGCACCGAGGAAGCCCTGCAACTGTCCGAGCAGAAATTTGCCTCGGTGTTTCAGCAGTGCCCAGACATCCTGGTGATTGCCCAGTTGTCTGATGGCTGCCTGCTGGAGGTCAACAAGGCATTCGAGGACCAGATTGGGCTGCGCGCCGACGAGGTGGTAGGCAAAACCGCCTCAGATCTGAATATATGGGGCATTCAGGGCGTCGGTCCGGATTTGCTGCAGCGGGTACAGACCACCAGTATCCGTAACCTGGAAATGTCCTTTCTGCGCAGCAATGGTCAGGCATTTACCGGGCTGATCTCAGCTGAGCCGTTCCAACTCGATACCACTGAAGCCCTGGTGGTGGTGGTGCGCGATATCACCGAGCTCAAGGAAACCCAACAGCAGCTGCAAACCTCCGAAGAGAAATTCGCCAAGGCATTCCATGCTTCCCCCGACGGTTTACTACTGAGTCGCCAAAGAGATGGCCTGCTGATTGAAGTGAACGAAGGTTTCAGCCACCTGACCGGTTTCACCAGCGCCTCCTCACTTGACCAATCAACCCTGGACCTAGGCATCTGGGTCGACCTCAACGAACGCAAGCACATGCTGGAGTTGATGCAGCGCGACGGCTTTGTCCGCGATTTCATCTGTCATATCCGTCGTGCCGACGGCCAGATTCGCCTGTGCGAAGTGTCCAGCCGCCCACTGCCGATTGGCGACGAAGATTGCATGCTGACCATCGCCCGGGACATCACCGAACGCCAGTTGATGCAGGAAAAACTGCAGCAGGCCGCCACGGTGTTCGAAAGCACCGCCGAAGGCGTCTTGATCACCGACACACGGCAGAACATCAGCGCCGTCAACCGCGCCTTCACTGAGATAACCGGCTACAGCGAGGTTGAGGCCCTTGGCCATACCCCGCGCCTGCTCGCCTCCGGCCTGCATGACAGCGCGTTCTATGCGGCGATGTGGCACCAGTTGACGGCCCAGGGTCATTGGCAAGGAGAGATCTCCAACCGCCGCAAGAACGGCGAGGTGTATCCGAGCTGGCTGACCATCAGCGCCGTGCGTAACCGCGAGCAATTGGTCACCCACTTCGTTGCCGTGTTCGCCGACATCTCCAGCCTCAAGCTGGCCCAGGCACGCCTGGATTATCAGGCCCACCACGACCCATTGACCGGCCTGCCCAACCGCACCCTGTTTGAAAACCGGCTGCAGGCCGCCCTCAACGGCCAGCAGGAAAGTGGTAAACAGGGCGCGGTGCTGTTTCTCGACCTTGATCGCTTCAAACACATCAACGACAGCCTCGGCCACCCGGTCGGCGACCTGCTGCTCAAAGACATCGCCGTACGCCTCAAGGAGCAGTTGCGGGACGTGGACACCGTTGCTCGCTTGGGCGGCGACGAATTCATTATCCTGTTGCCCGGCTTGCAACAGGCCAGCGACGCCCAGCACTTGGCGAACAAACTGCTCGACTGTTTTACCCCGCCATTCCAAGCCGGCGAGCATGAGTTCTTTATCAGCGCCAGTATCGGCACCAGCCTGTATCCGCAAGACGGTACCGACGTCGCCACCCTGGTCAAAAATGCCGACGCCGCAATGTATCGCTCCAAGGCCAAGGGGCGTAACCGGGTCGAGCGCTATACCCGCGACCTGACTGCCCAAGCCAATGAACGCGTAGCGCTGGAGCACGAACTGCGCCGCGCCATCGAACGTGAAGAATTGAGCCTGTATTACCAACCCAAGCGCAACCTGGTCACCCAACAACTGATCGGCGCCGAAGCCTTGATCCGCTGGCACCACCCGACTCTGGGCGACGTCCCGCCCGAACACTTTATCGCCTTGGCCGAAGAGAACGGCATGATCCTGCAAATCGGCGACTGGGTACTGGAACAGGCCTGCCGGCAGTTGCACGCCTGGCAAGCGGCTTTCGAGGATTTCGGCCCCCTGTCGGTCAACCTCGCAGGCGCGCAACTGCGTCACCCCAACCTGCTGTCACGCATCGAACAACTGCTGCACGATTACCGCCTCGAACCCGGCTGCCTGCAACTGGAAATCACCGAAAACTTCATCATGAGCCAAGCCGAAGAAGCGCTCGCGGTGTTGCACCAACTCAAGCGCCTGGGCGTCCAATTGGCGATCGATGATTTCGGCACCGGCTACTCGTCCCTCAGCTACCTCAAACGCCTGCCCCTGGACTTCCTCAAAATCGACCAATCCTTCGTCCGCGGCTTGCCCGACGACCCTCACGATGCAGCCATCGTGCGCGCCATCATCGCCCTCGGCCACAGCATGCAATTCACCATCATCGCCGAAGGCGTGGAGACTCCGGCGCAACAAGCATTCCTCGCAAGCGAGGGGTGTGAACAGATGCAAGGCTACATCGTCAGCCTGCCCCTGCCGCCGGAGCTTTTTGCCGCCAGCTTCCTTCGTACACGGCACAAGGATTTTTCGGATGGCACAGTGAACAAACCATCGCTATAATCCGCGACCTACTGAGGGCCTATAGCTCAGTTGGTTAGAGCAGGGGACTCATAATCCCTTGGTCGTAGGTTCGAGTCCTACTGGGCCCACCATACTCAAAGCCGCGCACTGCGCGGCTTTCGTCGTTTTTGGACCCTGGTTTTTCAGTCTGAGTTTTTGCCGAAAACGCCAAAGTGTCCAAAAAGTGTCCATTTCGATTTGCCATCGGATTGAGATTCTCGACGTCTTTCATGTGTCCGGGACTGAAATGGGCGTACTTTTGCGTCATTGCCAACGTCGCGTGACCCAATACTTTTTGCAGCGTGAGGATATCCCCGCCTTTCATCATGTAATGGCTAGCGAAGGTATGGCGCAGCACATGCGTTAACTGTCCAGGCGGCAGATCAAGCCCGACCGCATCAACGGCACGCCTGAAAGCATCGTAGGAAGGCTTGAACGGTAGAGCCTTCTTCAAGCGGCTGTAGATGGCGTCAGAGATTGGGACTGTTCGATTCTTGCTGGATCGCCGCTCACAAGCATGGGCCGACACCGCCGCCGGAAAACGCCGCCGAATTCACCACACACGCGACCTCTGCCACCGCGCTTTCTGCGCAACTTAAACCCATCACCGAGTGAATGAATGCACCAACCCACCATTGGAAGCCTGTTTGCAGGCATCGGAGGCTTTGATGTCGGATTTGAAAACGCCGGATACCGCACCGCCTGGCAAGTCGAACTCAACCCCATCAACCGGGCTGTGCTTGCCGATCGATTTCCCCATGCACGCCAGTTTGAAGACGTGCGCGAATGCGGCGCTCACAACCTATCCGCCGTTGATGTCATCACTGCCGGGTTCCCCTGCCAGGACATCAGCATCGCGGGGAGCCATGCACCTCGAGGCTTACAAGGCGAACGCAGCGGATTGTTTTGGGAAGTCATACGAATCCTCAAAGAAACACAACCTCGCTGGGTGGTCCTTGAGAACGTCGTTAACCTGCTCGCTGTCAACGATAGCCGCGACTTTGAGACAGTCATCCGGGCCCTTGCGGACTGCGGGTATGTGGGATTTTGGCGAGTGCTTAATGCTCAATATTTCGGAGTCCCCCAGCAACGTCGACGCGTATTCCTGGTCGCCGGTTATCGAAAAATGCCCCCCATCCAGCTCCTGGCTGACGCCGCGCCAGTGGACGCAATATCTCCAGCGTCTCAATCGCAGCCCTGGCCACGGCCCGCGGATGCCTGGGCTGCCAATACTTTACTGGCAAACAAAGCCGGATCGCAGATCTCTATGGGCTGTACCACTTTCGTCGCTGAGCCGAACGGATGGGATCAGATGGTTGAGCGGCAGCGAGCGGCTGAGGATGATGGGTTTTGCCTCGGATTGGATGCGGCCAACCTTGCGGAGGCTTTTGGTGCCGGAAATGCCGTTGTTACGCAGGTGGCGGAGTGGGTTGGGCGGGGTTTGATAACTGCACAGGAACCACCCCACACATAAAAAGTTGGGCGGTAAAATTGGTCGTCGCTGAAACAAATATGTTGACGCCATCCACAGCTGATCTATATATAGCGTGTCCTCTACATTCTTTGGGGACACCCTCCATGTTGCGTCTTCTCTCTGATCTCTTCCTAGATATTCTTGTTCAAACCCTGAGCACTCTGCTCCTGCGCCTGTTCGACGCCCTAGAACCCTGCACGTGGCTAACCTTTACTTTGTCTGTGTGCGCAACCTGAAATGGCGCTAATGCGTACCTGCACCATAATTGTTGATCCTTGTCGCGTATAAGAATCATAGGAGTTCACCTATGTCACTCGTTACTACAGACATGATGCAAAACCTTGAGCGGATGCGTGCCGCAGTGACCGAGTGGTTGATCAAGGAGGAAATGCTCGGCGACGCTTTTTTCATTGGTATCGACGAATGGCGTTCGAGAGGCGAATGCTATGGAACCGATTCTTTGCTCGTGTTGGCATTTGACGGCAGCAGCTTGCACACATTGTTGAGTTTTGGTGGCGACACTCAAGAGTTTGACGATCTGGTCGAGTCGTTTGGATTCTGGTATGAGCTCGGGCACTCCTGGAACATGGGTTTTTATCCAGTCGAGGGCTATGACTATTCTAGACTCACAGGTACGTACGCTTCCAAACTAAAGGATCCACGCTGGACGGAAAAAGCTGCACTGGTAAAAAAGAGAGCTGGAGAGATTTGTCAAGACTGCGGCGCCAATCAGCGCTTAGATGCCCACCACTGTTATTACACCACCATTCGCCAAGCATACGAGCCTTGGGAATATCCACTCAGTGCATTGCGCGCCTTATGCCGCCCGTGCCATTTACGTCGCGAGCAAACGGAAATCCGATTACGTGCATTCGCTGCGTCGCTTACGAGTGACGAATTGGATGCCCTACGCCCTGCTTTTGACCATGCGACATACTGGTACAAAACCGAAGCTGTACTTTCATTTCTATCACAACTGGGGCCAGAAGAGCGGCATCGTCAAGCAGCAATGCAAATTCTTAGAGAAGGTAAAAATGAGAATGACTGACTCCTCTCTTCTCCCCTAGCCACATGCCTGCACGCAGATAGTTGAGTGGCAGCGAACGGCTGAGAAATAATGGTCGCCGCCTCTGACGGAATGCCGCTACCCCTCAGAAGCCTTTGGTACCTAAACTGCTGCAACGTAAATGTAAGTAGGTTGGACGAGGGCTAATCAGTGCTAAATAAGTCTGGAGACAAAAAAACGCCCCAGCAAAAGCCGGGGCGTGGATTGCAGCACTAGCTAGGAAAACTCATCCCAACAATCTCGGATGAAACGGTACACGCTGTGAGCGCGAAACACATTCAGCACCAGACCCCACATGAGCTGCCAAAATCGAGACATAAAGCCTCCAACATTGGACTTGCCTCAATGCACTTACCGGAACACGTGCATTTGTAGGGGAATTGTTAGAGATTCCCTGTGAGGCAAGGTATTTTTAGGCCCTTAGCATGATGCGTTTCCGGCACGGTTCCTACACCGTGTGCGAGGGGCCTCTCATAGGACGAATCCTGATGATGGCCCGGATGTTAACCGCCGAAGCACAGTGTAAAAAGAGTTAAAACCAAAACTTGTAGTTTATTTTTCAATTTGCGCTTTGGGCATTGACAAACCACAAAAAGTAATATTTCAAAATTCACGGTATACCGTAAAATTAGAAACTTTTCGGCGTAGATGCGCTGATTTCACAGCATTTCCATACAAAGCCACGCTACTTTTCAACACTCTAGAACTGACGGATTCGCTTGCAGATTTCCTTCAACGATTTTCGCAGCGCTTTCATAAAGCTGCTTTCGTTCATCGTTTAGGTTCGATTTTGCGGAAATCGTAGTGGCGCCGTTATTTACTCTCTTATAGACTCAGCCCCGTTAGAGATTCCCTGTGAGAAAGCGTATTCGGACCTACCGAATACGCGACGAAAAAACCGCCCTCCTAAGGCGGTTTTTTTTTGCCAAAATTTAGCTGCTAAATTTGCGCAGCTTGTTCGATCAGCACTCGAACCCAAATAGGAACAGTCGAAGACAGGCGCCGAAGGTTTCGCATGCAGAATCTTTTCGGAAGCTTTGCTTTAAAGCAGCTTTAAGATCCGGGTGGCATAGCAACCGTTGAGCCCTACTCTCGCCATTTTCGCGGGCGCGAAAATGGCGAGTTTGAAGATGGATTTTTAACAAACCACGAAAGCTCAAACCAACAAAAAATAGATGTTAAATTCTTTAAAATCGTGAATTTTAGACGAATTTTGACGATTTTCCACGCCGACAAGTTGGAAATTATTGTATTCCACAGTTTGTCGCTGTCGCTTACGGGCATCCTGTCAACAGCCCCCAGCCCTTCAATATAGAGAATCAGTCTAACGAGCCAGGTTTCTCAGGATTCCCCGTCAGCATGCCGGATGCTCCGCCCAAGGTAGCCGCTTCGTTGACAAAGATAGCGACGTCCCGGTGCTCTAGGACCTTCACTTCATCCCTGGCCAAGAGGTTGAGCCAAACGCTAAGGCGTATGGTGCAAGATGGGATCTGATAGGCGATAGCATTTGCGTGATCAAATAGCACTCGCTCCAGGTCCTCGGACTCAAGTGATTGACACTCAGGCTTTATGGCCGCAGCAATCCTGGCAGTTAGTTTTGCGACACGCGGAGATTTGTGCCGAAGCTCGCCAAGGCGCGCTATATAGGTAGGGGTTGAAGGCATGGGCATACGAAAACTCCAAAACTCAGTGAGAACGACGGTAACGAGCTGCATTACCCACTTATGCCTGCACGGGAGAGTGGAAGCAACATTTTGTTGACGAGTGGACAGGTTGACAGGTTGACAAGAAAGCCAACCGAGGCGTACGCTTTGGTTACTTGCTCAAATACGAGCAACGAAAGGAGACCCTATGAACACCGCAGCGATTGAGAGACCCCAAAGCGCCGTCAAGTCACTTGACGAAGCTAAAGCCTCGCTCGTGCAAAAATTCATAGCCCGGATGAACAAAGTGTCCGAATCCGAGGTTATCAATGCTGCGAATCTCGATGACGACAAGGCTTTGGCCGTCATTATTAAAAAGACGGGAAAAAGTAATGAGAAGCCGTTAAGCATTAAAGCTCGCAACGAAATTGCCTTCGCTCAGATGAAGTCGAAAGCGTTTGAGGCGGTTAAATCGTCTTACGATCTTCTAGATGCGGGCGATGCATGCCAGATACTTGGAATCTCAAAGCAGGCTTTGAGTAAGAAAACCAAATCGGGGCAAGTCATTGCTTACACCCATAACCGACGCAAGTACTACCCTGACTTTCAGTTCGAGAACAATAAAGCTGCAACGTCAATAATAAAGCTGTTTAAGGCAGTGGAAATTGATCCAGAAGATGAGCCTAAGGTAAATCTTTTGATTGGGCTTCTCGCCAACACTATGGATTATTCCAATCCTGGCGACCCCGAAAATGTGCAGCCTCGCTATAAGCTTCTGGACGTCGATCCTGCATTCCAGATAATTGTGCGAGACTTCAAGAACCGCTTGAAAATGGGCAAGTAAAGCTGAGCTTCCCGTAAGGGAAGCTCAGCCTTTCACTCTACGGTCACGTCTAAATCCGCTAAGAATTCAATCGCTGTCTGACCGTTCTCAAGCTCGACCTCTGTCAAAGGTTTAGAGCTCACTGGTACTAACTGTTTTTTTCTTCCCTCAAACAACACGACGTTGCAACCGTCGTTTGAGGCCGCAGGGAATACCGTGGAGGTATAGAGGAAACCGTCGATTTCCTTGCTATGCCTCATGCATGCGGCACTTACAGTCTGGGTAAGTGAATACCCCTCACTACCTTGACCCTTCGCCTCGACAAGATGCCTGAGCTTGTGGCCCCCTACGTAAGCGCTCATCCTCGCCACGTCTACCAAGCGGAGATCCCTATCCGCAGCTAACTCGTGCACCGACATCCCCTGAATCTCTGACATCAAGACAGGCGAGCCTGGCCCCTCACCGCCATGCTGAAGCGTCTCAGCAATAGCAACCGCAGTGTTGGCAGCCACATAACAAACCCCGATCTCCTTATTCAAATCCCCATATCTACTATCAGAGTTTTTGTTGTAGAAGACAGGATCCTTATGCCGGGTTGGTTGAACGCGAAAAAACGGCGTTCCCTTCTTAAAATCGACAATTACTTCCGGATGTTTCAGAAGCGCCGACTGAATTTTCTGCTCAACATCTTGACTTTGTTTCTTTTCCTCGTCTACCAAACCGCGTACTCCTATAAAAATCAAACAACTTGCTCATGAGCGAATCCCATTTGCGTTTTAAATGCCCGTCGACATCCGACGGGCGCCAGTGCAAGCACCTGCTTGCCAGAGAATTACAACCGACTTCTGATAAAAACACCACTATTTTTTAAACTTTTTTGACAGGACACCAGGGCACCGTAGTTACGTAGTTACGTAGTTACGTAGTTACGTAGCCAAAGCGTTAAAGCGTTAAAGCGTTAAAGCGTTAAAGCGTTAAAGCGTTAAAGCGTTAAAGCGTTAAAGCGTTAAAGCGTTAAAGCGTTAAAGCGTTAAAGCGTTAAAGCGTTAAAGCGTTAAAGCGTTAAAGCGTTAAA
>NZ_MPOR01000031.1:0-60655 GCF_001896155.1 Pseudomonas sp. FSL W5-0203 | reverse complement strand
GGGTGGTGTTCGCTCTGCTGAAAGGGCAAAGCGAATATCAGCCAAAAGTTGGTTGAGGGTTGCCCCTCAACCATAGAATCTCCCACAGGTTGACCGCGTGTACTCAGATAAACATCAGCCCGCCAGGCCGACAAACATATCCTGCACATCATCATGGTTGTCCAGGCCTTCCAGGAACGCCTCGACTTCTGCCATCTGCTCATCGGTCAAACCGCTGACCGGGTTCTTGGAGATATAACCCAGCTTGGCCGACAGCACGGTGAAGCCCTGCTCCGGCAAGGCCTTCTGCACAGCATCCAGGTCGGTGGTTTCGGTGATGAACAAGGTGGCGCCTTCTTCACCCTCTTCAAAGTCCTGGGCGCCCGCTTCGATAGCGGCCATTTCCGGATCAGCGTCCGGCGTGTCCGGCGATGCTTCGATCAGGCCCACATGGTTGAAATCCCAGGCCACCGAACCGGAAGCGCCCAGTTGGCCTTTGCGGAAGGCCACGCGGATTTCCGCCACGGTGCGGTTGATGTTGTCGGTCACGCACTCGACGATCAAAGGCACCTGGTGCGGCGCGAAACCTTCGTAGGTCACGCGGTGGTATTGCACGGTCTCACCGAGCAGACCGGCGCCCTTTTTGATTGCGCGGTCCAGGGTTTCCTTGGGCATCGAGGCTTTTTTGGCCTGTTCCACCACCAGGCGCAGGTGCGCGTTGGTCGCGGTATCGGCGCCGTTGCGGGCGGCGATGGTGATTTCTTTCACCAGCTTGCCGAAAATCTTGCCCTTGGCATTGGCTGCCGCTTCTTTATGTTTGACTTTCCACTGTGCGCCCATGACTCACTCTCTTATTTCCATCGCGCCGAAACGTCTACTGGCCGGCGCTTTGGGGGCAGAGTTTATAGCGCGAGAACGCTTCGTTCCACCAAAAAACCGGCCAGGGTACTCAGGTGCGCAAGGGTTTGATCACCGCATTGCGGTCCGGCACAAAATCCCCCGCCTGGGCCAGTACGGCGGGCCTGGCATTCCAGTAGGGCATCAGCACCAACGAAGAAAACAGCGCCGCACCGGCAAACACGATAAATACCGTCACGGTATCGAAATAGCCTGGCAGCAAACCACCCAGAATCGCCCCCACCGAACCGCAGCCGTTCACAAAACCCGCGGCGGTAGCGCCGGCCTTGGCGGTGCCGAAGTCGATGGCCGCCGTGCTGCTGATCATTGAGTCGGGCCCATACAGCGTCAGCCCCATGACAAACAGCAACGTCATCACCAGCACCACACTGCCGGTGTGCAGCGCGCCCATGAAAAGCGCCAGGGCAACCGTCAGCGCCAACAGGCTCAGCACACAGGCGGGCATGCGCCGGGCGCCGAACAGTTTGTCGGAGGCCAGGCCGATCAACACTGGCCCCAGTAAACCAGCCAACTCAAACGCGGTGGGCACGATGGCGGCGCCGACCTTGCCCACCGACGGCATCTGCTCGTAGACGATCACCGGCCCCCACAACAGAATCGCGTAGCGCGCCGGCTTGAGCAGGAAGTACGCCAGCCCCAGGGTCAACACTGTGCGGTTACGCAGGATCGCGCGCAGGGGTTCGAGTACGCTGACGCGCTGCTGGGCGGCCAACTGCTCGGCGCTCAGCACCGGCTCAGGCTCGACTGCCGGCAAGCCCACATCCTGCGGGGTATTGCGCTGGAACATAAAGAACAGCACGGCCACCACCGCTACCACTGCGGCACTGGAAATAAACGCCGCATGCCAACTACCGATCAGCGTATAGGCCCACCAACCGGCAAACGGTGACGCGACCAATCCGCCGAACGCGTAACACGAACTCCATAACCCCAGCACCCGCCCCCGCTGCTGGGCCGGGAAGAAACTGCCGAGGTTCTTGCACAGCCCCGACCAGCCAGTGGACTGGGCCAAGCCCTGTACCAACATGCAGGTAACAAAGATCGGCAAGGTGGCAAAGGTGCCCATCACCAGCGCTGCGCCTGCGGAAATCAGCAAGCCACCGAGCACCACCACCCGTGGTCCAAAGCGGTCGGCAAGCATGCCCCAAGTGAACTGGCCTACGGCATACGCGGCGAGGTAGAGCCCATCCAGGTTGGCCATCATCATTTTGTCGAGGGGGAAACTCGGGTCGTCGCCGATCCCCAGCTTCGCCACTGAAAACGCTTTGCGGGTGAAATAGAACGCGGCATACGCCAGCCAGGTGATGGCAAAAATCTGCACGCGCCAACGCTTGATGCTACCCATAGGGATATTCATGGTGGTTCTGACCTCAGGTGTGAGTGTGCCGGCAGAATCGAAAGAAAACGCCTGTTGTTTTTATGGTTGAGCACTGCAATGCCGGGCCTTGGAGAGCGCGGCATTGGTCAGATGGGTGCGGTGTGCCTGCCCCCATGGCAGCCGTGGTTGTAGGACTCAACCTACGGCGACTGAGGCGCATGAAAGCAATGGCTGACTCATAGGTAAAATCGATTTATCGTATTTCAAATATAAGCCCAGCTTGTAAGAGGACGCGCCATGTCGGTTTCCCATGCCCAGCTCAAAGCCTTCCATGCGGTGGCCATTCACGGCAGTTTTACCGGGGCGGCCGAACGCCTGTTCCTGACCCAGCCTGCGATTTCCGACCAGGTGCGCAAACTGGAAGAGCGCTTCGGCGTGTTGCTGTTCCACCGCAACAAGCGCTCGGTGCGCCTGACCGATCTGGGTGAGCGCCTGCTGGGCATCACCCAGCGCCTGTTTGTGATCGAAGCCGAAGCCGAAGAATTGCTGCAGGATTCGCGCGCCCTGCTCACCGGCACCCTTACCCTGGCGGTGGATGCACCCGTGCACGTACTGCCGCAGATTGCGCGCTTCTGCCAGCGCTACCCTGGGATCAGCGTGAAAATCGAAACCGGCAACACCGATGAGTCGCTGTCGCGCCTTTACAACTACCAGGCCGACCTGGCGCTGTTGGGGCGCGATGTCGATGATCCGCGCCTGTTGTCACTGCCGCTGCCCGACGATCAACTTCTGGCTTTTGTCGCACGTGACCATGCCTGGGCCGGGCGCGAATCGATTTGCCTGGCCGACCTCGATAACACTCCGCTGGTGCTGCGGGAAACCGGCTCGGTCACCCGTCAAACCCTGGAGCAGGAAATGCGCCAGGCCGGCCTGCGCATTCGCCCGGCCATCCAGGTGGAAGGCCGCGAAGCCGCCCGGGAAGCCGTGGTGGTGGGAATTGGCGTGGGCGTGGTGTCGGCGGCAGAGTTCGGCGCCGACGCGCGGGTATACGCCATGCCGATCCGCGATTGCACACAACGCATGAAAGAAACCCTGGTGTGCCTGAAAGAGCAGAGTTCACGCCGCGTGGTCGCGACCTTCCTGGAGATCGTGCGTGAGAGCCTTCACGCCAACTCGAAAAACGCCTGAATCAAGCGCAGCGAGCGGCGCCGCTCCATGCAGCCGAGCATGTGCCGGTTCAGCAGGCCATCGCCCAGGATCGGTACCGCCTGTACACGCGGGTCCGGGCTGACCTCCATCGACGACACCACGCCCACCCCTAACTCTGCCGCCACCGCTTCGGTCACGGCTTCACGACTGTCCAGTTCCAGCAGCACCTTAGGTTGCACATTCGCCGCCAGGCACGCGTCATCAAAAGTGCGGCGGGTGATGGAGCTCGGCTCGCGCAGCACCATGATCACCTCATGCAACTGCGCCGGTTCAATACCGCTGGCCTGCCTAGCCCACGGATGCGCAGCCGGCACCAAGGCGCAAATCCGTGACTCGTCCAGGGGTTGCAAGTGCAGGCCATTGCGCGGCTCCACCTCGGTGAGCACCGCCACATCGGCATGTTCGGACAGCAGCGCCGCCAGGGTTTCCTGAGCATTGCCCAAACGCAGGTTCACGGTAATGCCAGGGTAGCGCGCGCGCAGGCTGGCGATCATCGGCATGACCAAATGCGGGCCGTCCGCCGCCACTTCCAGGCGCCCGGTGAGCAACTGGCGGTTGGCCTCCAGCATGGTTTGCGCCTCGTCGACCAAACCGAAGATCGCCCGCGTGATGGCCGCCAAGCGTGCGCCCTCCTCGGTCAACTCCACCCGGCGGGCGGTGCGGCGCAACAGCGGGATCTGGTAGTGCTCCTCAAGCGCCTTGATATGCCCGGTCACTGCCGGCTGGCTGATAAACAGCCGAGCCGCCGCGCGGGTAAAACTGCCCTCACGGGCCACGGCATCGAATGCACGCAGTTGGAACAGGTTCATCGTTATCGGCCTCACTGATAGCTCGCATAACAACAAACAATTTGATTGATGACAAGCCAAACTGCAATTTAGGCGCCGTAGCTTGAACCCCAACACCTTGCGAGGATTTGATATGCCCACTGCCGCGCCGATCCTGTTGACCCCCGGCCCCCTGACCACCTCGACCCGCACCCGCCAGGCGATGATGGTGGATTGGGGGTCGTGGGACGACCGCTTCAACCAGCTCACAGCCAGTGTGTGCACGCAGCTGCTGGCGATCCTCAACGGTGCGGACAGCCACCACTGCGTGCCGCTGCAAGGCAGCGGCACCTTCGCCGTCGAAGCGGCGATCGGCACCTTGGTTCCCCGCAATGGCAAGGTGCTGGTGTTGATCAACGGCGCCTACGGCAAGCGCCTGGCGAAAATCTGCGAGGTGCTTGGCCGCGAATTCAGCACCTTTGAAACCGCCGAGGACGAGCCCACCACTGCCGCCGATGTGGATCGCCTGTTGAGCTCCGACAGCGCCATCACCCACGTCGCGCTGATCCATTGCGAAACCAGCACGGGCATTCTCAACCCGTTGCCGCAGATCGCCGAGGTGGTCAAACGCCACGGCAAGCGCCTGATCATCGACGCCATGAGTTCCTTCGGCGCGCTACCGATTGATGCCCGTGAAATCCCCTTCGACGCGCTGATTGCCGCCTCGGGCAAATGCCTGGAAGGCGTGCCGGGGATGGGCTTTGTTTTTGCCGAAAAAGCGGCGCTGGCTGCGTCCCAGGGCAACTGCCATTCCCTGGCGATGGACCTGTTCGACCAGCACACCTATATGGCCAAGACCGGACAATGGCGCTTCACCCCGCCGACCCACGTGGTTGCCGCCCTGCATGAGGCGCTGCTGCAATACGCAGAAGAAGGCGGCCTGCCCGCCCGCCATCAACGCTACGCGGACAACTGCCAGGCACTGCTGGATGGCATGGCTGCGCTGGGCCTGCGCAGCTTTCTGCCGGCGGCAATCCAGGCGCCGATCATCGTCACCTTCCACGCCCCAAAAGACCCGCGCTACCAGTTCAAGGACTTCTACGAACGGGTCAAGACCAAGGGTTTCATCCTGTACCCCGGCAAATTGACCCAGGTGGAAACCTTTCGCGTGGGCTGCATCGGCCATGTCGACGCAGCCGGCATGCGCGCGGCGGTCGAGGCCATCGCCGAGGTGCTGCAAGAAATGGAAGTGTTGGATATTTGACTCCCCCCATTACCACAGGATCTGAACCATGAACTATCAAAACCCCAACACCCTCCAGGCCGTTATCCTCGACTGGGCCGGCACCGTGGTCGATTTCGGCTCCTTCGCCCCCACGCAGATTTTTGTCGAGGCCTTCGCCGAGTTCGACGTGCAGGTGTCTATCGAGGAAGCCCGTGGCCCGATGGGCATGGGCAAGTGGGACCATATCCGTACCCTCTGCGACCAGCCGCAGGTTGCCGAACGCTACCGCAAGGCGTTCGGCCGCACGCCGACCGACGACGATGTGACCGCCATTTACCAGCGCTTCATGCCGCTGCAGATCGAGAAGATCGCTGAACACTCGGCCCTGATCCCCGGCGCCCTCGACACCATTGCAGCGCTGCGGGCGCAAGGGATCAAGATCGGCTCCTGCTCCGGCTATCCCAAGCAAGTGATGGACAAGGTCGTGGCCCTGGCCGCCACCAACGGCTATGTCGCCGACCACGTCGTGGCTACCGACGAAGTCCCCAACGGTCGCCCTTGGCCGGCCCAGGCACTGGCCAACGTGATCGCCCTGGGCATTGATGATGTGGCCGCCTGCGTGAAGGTCGACGACACCGTGCCGGGCATTCTCGAAGGCCGACGTGCCGGCATGTGGACCGTGGCCCTGACCTGCTCGGGCAACGCGCTGGGCCTCACCTACGAGCAATTCCGCGCTCTGGACAGCGACACACTGGCCAGCGAGCGCCAGCGCATCGAGGCGATGTTCGAAGCTTCACGTCCACACTACCTGATTGACACCATCACCGATCTGCCACGGGTCATCAGTGACATCAACCAGCGACTGGCCCGCGGGGAAATGCCGCAGGCCTACTGACCGAAGTCAAGACAAGGGCATTGGCAACAAGCGCAGCGCTCAAAACAGGCATACAGTTAATGCACTCCATCGCTAAAGAATGGAGGTATGCCCTGATGAGTGAGGAACACAGCGATGCCGTGGAAAAATTCCGATACGCGCTACAGCACTATGTCCATTGCGTTGCACTGGTTGATGGTGGTGCTGCTGGCGGTGGTCTACGCCTGCATTGAACTGCGCGGGCAATTCCCCAAAGGCAGCGGCGCACGCACGCTGATTGTGGAAATGCACTTTATGCTCGGCCTTACCGTGTTTGTGCTGGTATGGCTGCGCCTGTTCGCACGCAGCCTGGGGGTGGCGCCGAAGATCGTGCCGGCACCGCCGCAATGGCAGAATCTGCTGGCGAAGCTGATGCACTGGGCGCTGTATGCGTTGATGATCGGGTTGCCGATTGCCGGTTGGTTGATCGTCAGTGCCAAAGGGCATTCGGTGATGTTCTATGGAATGGAATTGCCGCCGCTGATCGCGGAAAACAAGGCGCTGGCCGAGGAGATTGAAGGCTGGCATGTGCTGTTCGCCCAGGTCGGTTATTGGTTGATCGGGCTGCATGCACTGGCGGGGATCTTTCATCATTATGTGGTGCGCGATAACACGGCGCTGCGCATGATGCCGGGTGGGAGGAGGCTTTAACCCAACCCATTCGTCGACTGAACTCAGGCCATCAGTTAAGCGCAACTCCCCTGTGGGAGCGGGCTTGCCCGCGAAGGCGGTGTGTCAGTCACAGTGACTCTTACTGCAAGACCGCTTTCGCAGGCAAGCCAGCTCCCACAAGGGGTTTGCGTCAGTCGCTGAAGCCTCGGCGGCCTTGCAGGCCGCCGGTGTGGATGAAGATCAGACGCGTGCCGGGGCTGAAGCGTCCAGCCTCGATCTGCTGTTTCAACGCCAGCAGCGCCTTCCCGGTATAGAGCGGTTCCAGCGGTAGACCGCACGCTTGTTCGGTGCACTGGATGAAGTCCAGCAGCAGCGGATCGACCTTGGCAAAGCCGCCGCGACAGGCGTCCAGCAATGTATAGCCGTCCTGCACGATGGCACTCACGTTCTGCGCCACACCGTGATCATCCGGCACCGCCATGGCGCCATATACCGGATGCGCGCCCGCCTCCGCCAGTGCCAGCCCGGCCAGTGTCGTGCCGGTACCCGCCGCCAACCACCAGGCGTCGTAATCGCTCCAACCGAGGCTGTCCAGTTGCGCCCGCGCCTGCTCGACCAACACGCCACAGCCCTGCGCACCGGCCAGCCCACCGCCGCCTTCAGGTATCGGATGGAGGTGGGGATATTGTTCGCGCCAAGGCAGCCAAAAGCCCGGCTCGTGGCGTGCGCGATAGCCGCCATAACCGAGCCAATGCAGTTGCATGCCGAAGGCCTTGAGGTCGAGCACCGTGGGTGTGTCTTGAGGATGGCCGCGCAACAGGCCGACGGTGGGGAAATCAAAGCGCTTGCCCGCGGCCGCCAATGCGTGCAGATGATTGGAGTAGGCTCCGCCGAGGCTGATAATACCTGACGCTCCGGCATCGCGAGCCTGGGCCAAGTGCTCGGTGAGCTTGAACCACTTGTTGCCGCTGATCAGCGGATCGATACGGTCCAGGCGCAGCACGGCCAGCTCGACGCCGTTCAGCCAATCCAGCTGCAAAGATTCAAGGGGCGCGTGGGGCAGCCAGTCGAAAGGACCCATGTGGGCGCATCTGCATGAAAAAAGGGGCGGTAGTCTAACACCGCCCCTATTGTCGCCTTACAACTCGGCCGCCAGGCGCGAGCCCTGGTTGATGGCGCGCTTGGCGTCCAGTTCGGCCGCCACATCGGCGCCGCCGATCAGGTGCACGTTCTGGTTGGCCGCGACCAGGCCGTCGTGCAATTCGCGCAGCGGGTCCTGGCCGGCGCAGATGACGATATTGTCCACCGCCAGGACTTGCGGCTCGCCCTCAGCGCCGATGCGGATATGCAAGCCTTCATCGTCGATCTTCAGGTACTCAACGCTGTTGAGCATCTGCACCTGCTTGTTCTTCAAGCCGGTGCGGTGGATCCAGCCCGTGGTCTTGCCCAGGCCGTCGCCCACCTTGGAAGCCTTGCGTTGCAGCAGGAACACTTCACGGGCCGGTGCATGGCGCTCGGGTTTGATCCCGGCCACGCCGCCACGGGCTTGCAGTTGGGTGTCGATGCCCCATTCTTTCCAGAACGCCTCGCGATCCAGGCTGGTGGAGACGCCTTGGTGCACGAGGAATTCAGACACGTCAAAACCGATGCCACCGGCGCCGATCACCGCCACGCGCTTGCCCACCGGCTTGCGCTCAAGGATCACGTCCAGGTAACTCAGGACCTTGGCGTTGTCGACACCGGGAATCGCCGGGGTACGCGGTGCGATGCCGGTGGCCAGGATCACCTCGTCATAACCACCCGCTACCAGTTGCGCAACGTCCACACGGGTGTTGAGGCACAGCTCGACGTGGGTGGTCTGCAATTTGCGTTTGAAATAACGCAGGGTCTCGAAGAACTCTTCCTTGCCCGGCACGCGCTTGGCGATATTGAACTGGCCGCCGATCTCGCTGGCCGAGTCGAACAAGGTCACTTGATGCCCGCGCTCGGCGGCCACGGTGGCAGCGGCCAGACCCGCGGGGCCTGCGCCGACGACCGCGACCTTTTTGATCTGCTTGACCGGCAGGTAATTGAGTTCGGTTTCGTAGCACGCCCGCGGGTTGACCAGGCAGGTGGTGAGCTTGCCGCCAAAGGTGTGGTCCAGGCAGGCCTGGTTGCAGCCGATGCAGGTATTGATCTCATCAGCGCGCCCGGCAGCGGCCTTGTTGACGAACTCGGGGTCGGCGAGAAACGGCCGCGCCATCGAGACCATATCGGCGTCGCCTTCGGCCAGGATCTGCTCAGCAATTTCCGGAGTGTTGATGCGGTTGGTGGTGATCAGCGGGATCTGTACCGAACCGCGCAATTTGGCCGTGACTTTACTGAACGCACCACGGGGTACCTTGGTGGCGATGGTCGGGATGCGGGCTTCGTGCCAGCCGATACCGGTGTTGATGAGCGTCGCGCCGGCCTTTTCGATGGCTTTGGCCAACTGCACGATTTCTTCCCAGACGCTGCCGCCTTCCACCAGGTCGAGCATCGACAGGCGGAAGATGATAATGAAGTTCGGGCCTACGGCTTCGCGTACCCGGCGCACGATTTCCACCGCCAGGCGCATGCGATTTTCAAAGCTGCCGCCCCAACGGTCGGTGCGATGGTTGGTGTGGGCGGCAAGGAACTGGTTAATGAAATAGCCTTCGGAACCCATGATTTCGACGCCGTCATACCCGGCGACCTGGGCCAGCAGCGAGCAGGTGACAAAATCCTGGATCTGCTTTTCGATGCCCTCTTCATCCAATTCCTTGGGCTTGAACGGGTTGATGGGCGCCTGGATAGCGCTCGGTGCCACCTGCTTGGGGCTGTAGGCGTAACGCCCGGCGTGGAGGATCTGCATGCAGATCTTGCCACCCGCGTCGTGCACGGCCTGGGTGACGATCTTGTGCTTGCGCGCTTCTTCTTCGGTGGTCAGCTTGGCTGCACCGGCGTACACGCCGCCCTCGTCATTGGGGCCGATACCGCCGGTGACCATCAGGCCCACGCCGCCACGGGCACGCTCGGCAAAGTAAGCGGCCATACGCTCGAAACCGCCGGGCTTTTCTTCCAGGCCAGTGTGCATCGAGCCCATCAGGGTACGGTTGCGCAAGGTGGTAAAACCCAGGTCCAACGGGGCCAGCAGGTGCGGGTAGGCAGCAGCGGTCATGGTACAGCTCCACAACGGATCATCACGGGACGTGGCGCACTCGAACGGCGTGCCATCGGTTTATGTCCCACAGACTAAGAGGCGGTGGACCACGGCTCAATGACTGAAACTGACAAGTTATTGATCCAAATGCACAGTGCCCCTTGGCAAGCCACGCCATGGGCCCTACCCTAGTCGCGAACCCTGCACCTGGTCTGTTGTCTGTTGCCCCATGCGTAAACTTCTAGCGTTCACCGTCATCATGGCCCTGGTTGCCTCCCTCGCCGCGTACTTGGTCTGGACCCAGGAGCGCCCCGTGGCGCATTACCTGTCCGACCTGCGCATCACCCTCGCCGTCAACGAGGGCGAACCGGCCGACCGGGGCAACCTGTTGGGCATCCAGCCGGAACTGTTCCCTGCCGATTACCAAAGCCTGGAACGCCTGCACCTGAAGCTGTCGGCCTACCTGCAAAATGCCCGGGACCTTGGGCTGATCAATGCCAAGACCGTGGTGGTGCTGCCGGAACATATCGGCACCTGGCTGATGCTCGGCGCAGAGAAGAATGAGCTGTACCAGGCCGCTCACCTCAAGGACGCCATGAACTGGCTGTCGATCAGCAACCCGCTGCAATTTGCCAAAGCCTGGATCAGCGCCACCGGCGACAACCGCATGGACGATGCATACCTGCGCATGAAAGCCCCGGCCATGGCCCGCGACTATCAAGTGTTGTTTGGCGGCCTCGCCAAAGAATTTGGCGTGACCCTGGTGGCCGGCTCCATCGCCCTGCCCAACCCAAGCGTGATCCAGGGACAACTGGAGATCGGCCACGGCGCGCTGTACAACGTCAGCGTGGTGTTTGCCGCCGACGGCTTGCCGCTGGGCCAGCCGCAGCGCCAGCTTTACCCGATCTACGATGAGCGTGGCTTTATCGAGCCGGGCGATGAGCATGTCGTCAACGTTGTCGACACCCCCGCCGGGCGCCTGGGCATCCTGGTCGGCAGCGACAGCTGGTACCCGGACAACTACCGCAAGCTCAACGAGCAAGGCGCGCAATTGATCGCGGTACCCGCTTTTGTCACCGGCCGCGATACCTGGGAGCGTCCGTGGCGCGGTTTCAAGAGCGTATCTACGCCCTCAGAAGTGAGCCTCAAGCCCGAAGAAACCAGTGAGGGCGCGGCCTGGCGTCGTCTTACCCTGATCAGCCAGCCACCTGTCAGCGAAGCCACCGCGGGCATGAGCGTCTTTCTGCGCGGGCAATTCTGGGACCTGGGCAGCGCCGGCCAGAGTTTTCTCAGCCGCAATGGGCAAGTCTTCGCCGATGGCGACGCCCGTGGTGCGCGCTTGCTGAATATCTGGCTGTAGCGCCTTGAAGCCGGTGCGCCTGGGGGATCTGTCGGTGGGCTTCGTGCACACCCTGGCCGACGCCATCCACAGCCACGGCCTGGACCCACAGCCCCTGCTGCTGCAATACGGCCTTGATCCAGCTCGCCTGGCTGAGGCCGGCGCACGCTTGTCGATCCCGCGCTACATGCGCCTGGGCCACGCGGCCATCCAACTGACCGGCAACCCCGGCCTGGGCCTGCGTATGGGCCAGCTCAGCCGCTTGAGCCAGGCTGGTCTTGCCGGCGTCACTGCCGCTCAAGCGCCTACAGTGCGCGAAGCGGCGCGCACGCTCACACGCTTTGAAGCGCTGTACGGCTCCAACTATCGCGGGCAATCAAGCTTTCATGAAGACGCTGAAGGCGCGTGGCTGCGGTTTTATTCCATCAGCCCCTATAACGCCTACAACCGCTTTGTGGTGGATTCGATCATCGCCGGCTGGCTGCAGCAATTGTCTGGCCTGGCGCAACAGCCGGTGCAGGCCCAGCGGATTGAAATCGAATTCGACGCGCCGGACTACCACGACCACTACAGGGTGTTGGGAGAGGGCGTGGTCCACTTCGGCGCCGAGGTCAATCAACTGCGCCTCAGCCAACCCACCCTGGCGCTGCGCAACCCGCAGCATTGCCCAAGCACCTGGCACCTGCTGCTACAGCTGTGTGAAAGGGAATTAGAGCAATTGACCCGCACCCGCAGCCTGCGCGAGCGCATTACCCGTTTGCTCGGGCCGATGCTCAATGGCGGCCGGGAACCCGACCTGGAGGAAGTGGCGGCACGCTTGAAGCTGCCAACCTGGACATTGCGGCGCAAACTGGCCGAGGAAGGCACGCAGTTTCGCGCGATCCTCAATGACACCCGTCGCGACCTGGCCATGACCTACATTCGCGATACGGAACTGGCGTTCGGCGAGATCGCCTACTTGCTCGGTTTTGCTTCGGCCCAAGCCTTCCAAAGGGCCTTCAGACGCTGGAACAACCAGACCCCAGGGGAATTTCGCCGCAGTCAGCGGCATTCCGCCTGAAGTCAGCGTTACAGCTCGGTGGCATCGTCGACCGGATCCAGCGGGTCCAATTCGAATGCCTGGTACTCCAGCAGCTCTTCCTGGTAATCGTCCATGGTGGACTCCTTTTCGTGTTGAAAGCGGTTGCAGATTAATGACCTGCGAACCCAGCCTAAAGTGCCGTCATGACGAAAAAATGTCGACGTCGTGACATTCCTGCTCTTCAGGATTAAACGTAGCGGCGATCACTGGATTTAACTTAACCGCAACCTCGGTCAAAATGTGGGAGCGGGCTTGCTCGCGAAAGCGGTGTGTCATTCAACACACCTGGCGACTGTTACGCCGTATTCGCGAGCAAGCCCGCTCCAACAGTAGAAGAGCATTGCGTTATTGCGCAGGCATCGGAAGCGGTGGAATCGCTTCTGTCGGGGCCGGCAAGGCAGGATCAGTCGGCGCCGGCGCAACCGGAGCGGGCTCTGTCACCGGTGCAATCGGTGCAGCCTCAGGTGGCGGCGCAAGCGGCTCTGCAGCGGCAGGCGCTACAGGCACCTCCTTCGGCGCTTCGACCTTCTCGGGTGCCGGAGCGGCCTTGGGTTCAGGCACGCCCAGGTCAGCCTTGGGCTGCTCGGGGATATGCTCGGCCTGCTTTACTTCCTGCGGCAGGAACACGTCCACCAACGCAAAGTAACGCTCGTAGAACTTCGGTGCCGAGACGGTCTCGCTTGCCACCTTCACCATCGAGTCGTCGGTGGAGCCAATCGGCATCGACACCGAGCCCAGCACGCCTACACCGAGGCTCGCGGAGTTGTTGACCTTCTTCAGCGCATAGCGGTCCTGCAAGGCATTGGCAAACATCGTCGAGTGATTGCTGCCCTTGCCATCAGCAGCGCACACCACATTGAAACTGATCTGCAGGTGGGTCTCGCCGGTCTGCTGGAAACTCTTGTTGCCGGCCACCAGTTTCGGATCGCTGCTGGTGATAATGTAGCCCTGGCTCAGCAGGGCACGGCGCGCAGCTTCACAGGCCGCCACATCGCTGACCGGGTAATCGCGGGAAAACGTACCGGAATCGTCGAAATTCTCATGTTCATAGATAGCGGTCTTGGGTGACGAGCAGCCCGCGGCGCCCGCCAGCACCAGCGCCAACCCGAGATTGCGCAAGTGAAATGATGTCGACATTGAAAATCCTGAAGAAAACGGTCCGGACGGTATTGTGCAACAGAACGCGACATTGAAGCGCGATTCCTGTCGGTAAAACATCTCAAGCTCAGACAGCGGCGTCAGTAGGAAAAAGCCCGGCGCACATATGATCGATAAAGGCCCGCAGCTTGGCCGAAGCATGGCGACTGGCCGGCCACAGCAACCAGAAACTGCCGCGATGTTCGAGGTGCTCATCCAGCACCCGTCGCAAACGCCCATGTTGTACGGCCTGGCTGACCATGTAGTCCGGCAGGCACGCAATGCCCAGTCCTTCTTGCACCACATGATTGAGGGACTCGATGGTGGTGCTGACCAGCGGTGCGCGCAGGTTCAGTTCCGCAGCCCCCGGGACAGGACGCAGTGGCCAGGGCTCCAGCTTGCCGGTGGCGCAGAATTTGTGCCGCAGGCAGGCGTGATGATTCAGGTCCTGTGGCCGATGGGGCGTACCATGCTGGTCGAAATAGCCGGGCGTACCGACGAGAACCAACTGGTAATGCCCTAGATGGCGCACCATCAAGCGCGAATCTTCTGGCTTGCCGGTGCGAATCACCGCGTCGAAGCCCTCCTCTATCACGTCCACCATGCGGTCGGAAAAATCCACATCCAACTCAATGTCCGGGTAGGCGCGCATAAAATCGCTGATCACCGGCATCAACAAGCCGCGCACTTGGGGCACACTGATCCGCAGCTTGCCGCGAGGGCTGGCAGTGACCTCAGTCAACTCCTGTTCGGCCGCCTCCAGTTCCGCCAGGATGCGCCGCGAACGCTCCAGGAACAGCGCGCCCTCGCTGGTCAGGGTGATACTGCGGGTGCTGCGATGAAACAACCTGACGCCCAGGCGCTCCTCCATCCGCGCAATGCTTTTACCCACCGCCGACGATGACACGCCCAGTACGCGGCCCGCAGCGGTAAAGCTGAGGGTTTGCGCGACCTGCACAAAAACCGAGAGGCTGCCCAGATTGTCCATGGTGATGCCTTTGCCGATTGCGGACATCAACGTCCGATAAGTTCGGAACCTTAGCCTGTTTTTCCGCGCCTCGCAGCCCCCTACCCTGGCTCCTTGCCCTTTCAAGGAGAGCGCCCATGAACGACAGTCCCCTATTGGTCGATACAGCGCCCCACGCTGAACGCCTGCCCCTGGCCGGTCTGCTGGCGTTGGCCTGCGCCGGCTTTATCACCATCCTGACCGAGGCGATGCCCGCCGGCTTATTACCGCAAATCGGTGCTGGGCTTGGGGTCTCCCAGGCCCTGGTCGGGCAACTGGTGACCCTCTATGCGCTCGGCTCGTTGCTTGCTGCTATCCCCCTGACATTGCTGACCCGGGGTTGGCGCCGGCGGCCGCTACTGTTGATCGCCATCGGCGGTTTTGCATTGGTTAACAGCGTCACCGCGTTCTCCAGCCACTATGGCTTGACCTTGGCTGCACGATTTTTCGCCGGTGTGTTCGCTGGCTTGCTGTGGGCCTTGTTGGCGGGTTACGCCAGTCGTATGGTCGCACCTCATCTGCAGGGCCGGGCGATTGCCGTGGCCATGCTGGGTGCGCCGCTGGCCTTGTCCCTCGGCGTGCCCGCCGGCACCCTGCTGGGCACGCTTGTCGGATGGCGCGCCAGTTTTGCCATCATGACTGGCCTGACCCTGTTACTGCTGATATGGGCGCGTTGGCAACTGCCGGATTTTGCCGGTGAACCGCCAAGCAAACGCCTCGGCTTACGTCAGGTACTGGCGTTGCCAGGCATCAGGCCGGTGCTCTGGGTGACCTTTACCTACGTGCTCGCGCATAACATTCTCTATACCTACATCGCCCCTTTGCTGGTGCCCGCCGGTATCGACCGCGAGATTGATCGCGTGCTGCTGGTGTTCGGCCTGATGGCCCTGCTGAGCATTTGGCTGGTAGGCATCTGGATTGATCAGCACCTGAGGCTGCTGACCCTCATCAGTTGCGCGATGTTCGCCGTTGCGGCCCTGCTGCTCGGACTATGGTTCAACTGCGTAGTCGCCATTTACGTCAGCGTGGCGTTGTGGGGGCTCGCCTTCGGTGGCCTCCCAGCGCTATTGCAAACCGCGCTGGCCAAGTCGGCTGGCAACTCGGCCGATGCCGCCCAATCGATGTTGGTTACGGTATGGAACCTGGGCATCGCCGGAGGTGGATTAGTGGGCGGGCTCTTGCTCGAACGTTGGGGCGTCGTGGCATTTCCATGGGCAGTTCTAGGATTGATCGTGTTGGCGCTGGGTGCAATCCGGGGTAAAGCGCTGCCCGCGCGATGACAAGTTTGTTTACAACTTATTCCTCACCTTCCTATCATCGCCCCTGGGTGCGTTGTTGCATAAAGCACGGCGCAGGTTAAAAGCCAAGCATTGGTCGGGCCGCCAATGGAGATTTGTCGTGCCTGATAAACACCCTGCCATCCCCCGCCCCCAGCGTTTGACTGAGGGCGCGCTGTCCGCCCTTCAGCGCTTTTCACACATCGAAGCCGTTAGCGGTATCGTGCTGCTGCTGGCCGCCATCGTCGCGCTGGTGTGGGCCAACAGCCCCGCCGCCGCGACCTACGAGCATTTCTGGAACACGCCCATCACCCTCGGGCTGGGCGATTACAGCGTGTCGCGCTCCCTGCATTTTCTGGTGAATGACGGGCTGATGACCATTTTCTTTCTGGTAGTCGGAGCCGAGATCCGCCAGGAAATCAAAGACGGCGCCCTCGCTAACCTGAAGCTGGCCACGCTGCCGTTGGGCGCGGCGTTGGGCGGTGTGCTGATGCCCGCCCTCATCTACACCCTGCTCAACCACGGCACCCCCGCCGCGAGTGGCTGGGCGGTCCCCACCGCGACCGACATCGCCTTTGCCGTGGGCGTGCTCGCGCTGCTGGGCAAATCGATTCCCAGTGGCGTGCGCATCCTGCTGCTGGCCTTGGCGATCATCGATGACATCGTGGCGATTCTGATCATCGCGATCTTTTTCACCGCCAGCCTCGACTACATGGGCTTGGTGATTGCTGTCGGCGGGCTGGCCCTGGTGTTGGTGTTCCAACGCATGGGCATCAGCAAGGCGGCGATCTACCTGCTGCCAGGCGCTATCGTGTGGTTTGGCCTGCTCAAGACCGGCGTGCACCCAACACTCGCCGGGGTGATCCTTGGCTTGATGACCCCCGTCAATTCCAAGCCCACCCGGGAACGCCCGCTGGAAACCATCGAACGCACCTTCAACGAGCTGATGGACCGGTTCTCGCAGCCAGCCGAAGGGGCCCAGCAAGTCGCCACGCCCCTCAAACAATTGCGCGAAGCTCAACGGGAAATACTGCCGCCAGTGCAGCGTGTTCAATCGGCGCTGCACCCCTGGGTCGCGTTCGGCGTGATGCCGCTGTTTGCATTGGCCAACGCCGGTGTGAGCCTGGACGGTTTCAATCTGGATGACCCGCTGGCCCACGGTGTGTTCATGGGCGTCATCTTCGCCCTGGTGCTCGGCAAGCCTCTGGGCGTGATGCTGGCGAGCCTGGCGCTGGTCAAGCTCAACATCTGCAAACTGCCTGACGGTGTGACCTGGACGGGCGTTGGCCTGGTAGGGCTGTTGGCGGGGATCGGTTTCACCATGTCGATCTTTATCTCGTCCCTGGCATTTTCCGACCCGGCCCTGCTGTCGGCTGCGAAGCTGAGCGTATTGGCGGCTTCAACCCTGGCGGCGGTGATCGGGTTGACGTGGGGCAAGCTCAAGTTTGCAGCCAAGAACGCCTAAAGCGCATTCAGCACTCACTTTATCAAGGGCAAAAAAAGACCCCGGCCTTTTCAGGTCGGGGTCTTTTTATTCAGGCCGGCATCAGTACTTCTTGATGTCTGCCTGGGTTTCCAGCTGCTTGCGGTAGGCCGCGAAGTCCTGCTGGCCAATACGGGAAGCGAGGAAGCGGCGGTATTGCGCCTTTTCTTCGTCCGTAGGGGCCGCCGCTTCGTTCACGCCGTTCAAGCGCACGATCATCAGGCTGCCATCGCGCAGGGTCACGGTGGTGAAGGTAGGCTTGTCCTTGGCCGCCGGCTTGGGCATGCGGAACAAGGCTTGCAGCACGGCCGGGTCGATAGACTCCTGACCACGGGTAGCCGCCTCAGTCACCTTCCAAGCCTGACCGTCAACCGGCTGGTCCAGCGCGGTCTTGCCATCACGCAGGCTGGCGATCAACTCGTCGGCACGGGCTTTGGCAGCAGCGCTTGCGCGCTCCTTGGTCATCTGGGTGCGAATGGCCGCCTCGACCTTCTCGAGCGGCAGTTGGGCCGGCTTGAGATGCTCCTTGGCACGCAGCACGATGATGGTTTCCGGGTCCAGTTCGATGGCGCTGCTGTTGGCACCTTCATCCAGCACTTCCGGGCTGAATGCGGCAGTGACCACGGCACGGTTGGCCGCTACACCTTCGCCACCTTCGCGGCCAAACGGCGCGGAAGTATGGACGGTCAGCTTCAGGTCAGACGCCGGCTGGGCCAGGTCAGAGGCTTCGAATGCCGCATCTTCCAATTGCTTGGTCGCTTCGACAAAACGCTGTTCAACCTGCTGTGCCTTGAGCTCGCGGGTCAGCTTGTCTTTCAGGCTGGCGAACGATGGCACTTCAGGCGCTTCAACGCCCAGCAACTTGATCAGGTGCCAACCGAAGGTGGTGCGCACCGGCGCCGACACCTGGTCTTGCTTCAAGCCGTACAAGGCGGTTTCGAAGTCCGGGTCGTAAACACCAGGGCCAGCAAAACCGAGGTCGCCGCCATTGTTGGCCGAACCTGGATCCTGGGAGAACTCCTTGGCCAGAGCTTCGAACTTCTCACCCTTGGCCAGGCGCGCCTGGATGTCTTCGATCTTGGCCTTGGCTTGCGCCTCGGTGACCTTTTCGTTGACTTCAATCAGGATATGCGCGGCACGACGCTGTTCAGCGAGGTTGGCGGTTTCCTTCTCGTAGGCAGCCTGCAGCTCATCGTCCTTAACAGTCACCTGGTCGAAGAAGGAAGACTTCTTCAATTCCAGATAGTCGATGACCACTTGGTCCGGGGTCATGAACTCTTTGGCGTGCTGGTCGTAGTAGGCTTTGACCTCAGCGTCGGTGAGTTTCACCGCCGCGGGATCAGCCTTGATGTTGACGGTGGCAAAATCGCGGGTCTGTTTTTCCAGACGGGCAAATGCCAGCACCTCGGCGTCGGTCACAAACCCGCTGCCGGCGATGCCTGCGCGAACCTGGCCGATCAGCATTTCCTGGGTCAGCATCTGACGGAATTGCATGCGGCTATAGCCCAGCTGGCGGATCACCTGGTCAAAGCGTTCGGCGTTGAACTTGCCGTCCACCTGGAATTCCGGCGTCTGCAGGATCACCTGATCCAGCGCAGCTTCCGAGAAGCCGAACTTGGAATCGGCAGCGCCTTGCAGCAGCAGCTTGCGATCGATCAGGCCCTTGAGGGCAGCATCGCGCAGCAGTTTTTCGTCGAGCAGGGAAGCATCGAAATCCTTACCCAACTGTTGCATCAGCTGGCGCCGTTGCATATCGACAGCCTGGCTCAGCTCGGTCTGGGTGATCTGTTCACCGTTGACCTTGGCCACGTCCTGCTTGTTATTACCCGAAGCCTGGAAAATGGCTTCGATACCGGTGAACGCCATCAAAGCGACGATGATCCCGATAATGGTCTTGGCAATCCAGCCTTGTGAATTGTCCCTGATATTTTGCAGCATGCGTCCCCCAGAAACGGTTGAACTTCAAAAATTAGGCAACCGTGGAGCGTGGGTAGAGTCCGGATAGAAGAAAGGCGCATCCGAGGATGCGCCTTCTCGTAACTGGCGGAGCGGACGGGGGTTCGAATCTGCACCCCCGGCGTGGCGACCCGATACGTGGGTCAGCTACCGCTCCGCTGCCAGGCCAGACCTGCGTCCGACCCGGGTAAGCAAAGGCTTGAACGAAGCTTAGTTAACGGCTTCTTTCAGGGCTTTACCGGCTTTGAAACCTGGTTTCTTGGCAGCAGCGATTTGCAGTGCTTTGCCGGTCTGTGGGTTACGGCCAGTGCGAGCTGGGCGGTCAGTCACAGAGAAAGTACCGAAGCCTACCAGTACCACGGAGTCGCCGGCCTTCAGAGCGCCAGTGACGGATTCGATTACTGCGTCCAGCGCACGGCCAGCAGCAGCTTTCGGGATATCAGCGGATGCAGCGATAGCATCAATCAGTTCCGACTTGTTCACTCTAAGTCCCCTTATATATCTATTGAGTATGATTCTAAGTTTTTTGGTAAAAAGCAAAACCAGTGCTGAATGGCCTACAGACACTTAAGAGCCGCTTTATAACAAGGGCTCTAAAAAGCTGTCAAGGAAGCCCCCCAGGCTCCAACACATTAATGCGTGCTAATTCTTTCCTTGGAATCGGACTCGCGTTTTTCGTCCTTCGCGACGATCTCCGGGGCCACATCCGGCAAGGGCTCCGGCGCGTATTGCAGCGCAATTTGCAGGACCTCGTCAATCCATTTAACCGGTTTAATCTGAAGATCCTGCTTGATATTGTCAGGAATTTCCTTCAAGTCGCGAACATTCTCTTCAGGAATGATCACGGTCTTGATTCCACCTCGGTGCGCAGCGAGTAATTTCTCTTTCAGACCACCGATCGCCAATACCTGGCCACGCAGGGTAATTTCTCCGGTCATCGCCACATCGGCGCGCACAGGAATGCCGGTCAACGCTGATACCAGCGCCGTGCACATGCCTACGCCAGCGCTAGGGCCGTCTTTGGGGGTCGCCCCTTCCGGCATGTGGATATGGGTGTCGTGCTTCTCGTGGAAGTCCAGCGGGATGCCCAGGCTGCGGGCGCGGCTGCGTACCACGGTCTGCGCGGCCGTAATGGATTCGACCATCACATCACCCAGGGAGCCGGTCTTGATCAACTGGCCTTTGCCCGGAATCACCGCCGCTTCGATGGTGAGCAATTCGCCACCCACCTGGGTCCACGCCAAGCCAGTCACCTGGCCGACCTGATCCTGCTGCTCGGCCAGGCCGTAGCGGAATTTCTTCACGCCCAGGAAGTGTTCCAGGGAATCGGCGACCACCTTCACAGAGAAGCGTTTTTCCAACGCGTGCTCCTTCACCGCCTTGCGGCAGATCTTCGCGATCTGGCGCTCAAGGCCCCGTACACCGGCCTCGCGGGTGTAGTAGCGCACGATGTCACGGATCGCCTCGACCTCGAATTCGATCTCGCCCTTCTTCAGGCCGTTGGCCGAAATCTGCTTGGGCGCCAGGTACTTGACCGCGATGTTGATCTTCTCGTCTTCGGTGTAGCCCGGCAGACGAATCACCTCCATCCGATCCAGCAAGGCTGGCGGAATGTTCATGGAGTTGGAGGTGCACAAGAACATTACGTCAGACAAGTCGTAGTCGACTTCCAGGTAATGGTCGTTGAAATTATGGTTCTGCTCGGGATCAAGCACTTCGAGCAAGGCCGACGCCGGGTCGCCACGCATGTCGCTGCCCATTTTGTCGATTTCATCGAGCAGGAACAGCGGGTTGCGTACACCCACTTTTGTCATCTTTTGAATCAATCTTCCTGGCATCGAACCGATGTAGGTACGGCGATGACCACGGATCTCAGCTTCGTCACGCACGCCACCCAAGGCCATGCGCACGAACTTGCGGTTAGTCGCGCTGGCAATCGATTCCGCCAGGGAAGTTTTACCCACACCTGGAGGCCCGACCAGGCACAGCACCGGACCGCGGATTTTTTTCACACGTTTTTGCACGGCGAGGTACTCAAGGATGCGCTCCTTGACCTCTTCCAAACCGTAATGGTCAGCGTCGAGGATCTCTTCAGCACGGGCCAAGTCCAGGCGCACCTTGGTCTGGGCCTTCCACGGCACTTGCACCAACCAGTCGATATACGAGCGCACCACAGTGGCTTCGGCCGACATTGGCGACATCTGCTTGAGCTTGTTCAGCTCGGCGGTGGCCTTGGTCAGGGCGTCTTTGGGCAGGCCAGCGGCATCGATACGCTTTTTCAGCTCTTCGATTTCGTTGTGGCCTTCCTCGCCGTCGCCGAGCTCCTTCTGAATGGCCTTCATCTGCTCATTCAGGTAGTACTCGCGCTGGCTACGTTCCATCTGCTTCTTCACGCGGCCACGGATGCGCTTCTCAACCTGTAACAGGTCGATTTCGCCATCCAGCATCGCCAATACGTGTTCGACACGGGCCGACAGGTCGATGATTTCGAGGATGTCTTGCTTCTGCTCGATCTTCAGCGCCATGTGTGCAGCCATGGTGTCGACCAGGCGGCTCGGTTCATCAATGCTGTTGAGCGAAGACAGGACTTCAGCCGGGACTTTCTTGCCCAACTGCACATATTGCTCGAACTGCGACAGCAGGCTGCGCACGAACACCTCGGATTCACGCTCCGGGGCTTCGACTTCTTCGATCAGCGCCACTTCCGCGCGCAGGTGGCCGTCCACCTCCATAAAGCGCTCTACGGCACCGCGCTGCTCACCTTCGACCAACACCTTGACGGTGCCATCGGGCAGCTTGAGCAATTGCAGGACAGTGGCAATGGTGCCGACGCGATACAGGGCATCTTCACCCGGATCATCATCAGCAGGATTCTTCTGGGCCAACAGCAGGATTTGCTTGTCGCCCGTCATCGCGGCCTCGAGGGCTTCGATAGACTTCTCGCGCCCCACGAACAGCGGGATAACCATGTGCGGATAGACGACGACATCGCGCAACGGCAGGAGAGGCAATTCGATGGTTGTCTTCATGATTTCGCCTCTATGACAGTTCAAAAATAAGCTTGAAACCAAGATGGGGGTTACATGCAAAAAAAACAAGCTCAATGCCAGTAGTTAAACGCATGAATACACGCGAATTTAACCACCGCCCTAAGAAACGCCCCCAAAGACAAGGGGCCCCTAGAGGCCCCTTGCTTGTACCGCAACTGCTGAACGCTTATGCGTCGGGTGCAGCCTTGGCAGCCGGCTCACTGTTTTCGTAGATATACAGTGGCTTGGACTTGCCTTCGATCACGCTTTCATCGATCACCACTTTACTCACCTCAGACTGCGAGGGGATTTCGTACATGGTGTCGAGCAACACGCCTTCGAGGATAGAACGCAGGCCACGTGCACCGGTCTTACGCTCCAGTGCTCGCTTGGCCACCGATTTCAGCGCGTCGGTACGGAACTCGAGGTCTACACCTTCCATCTCGAACAATTTGCCGTATTGCTTGGTCAGGGCGTTTTTCGGCTCGGTGAGGATCTGGATCAAAGCCGCCTCATCCAGCTCGTCCAACGTGGCCAGGACCGGCAGACGGCCAACGAATTCCGGGATCAGACCGAACTTGACCAGATCGTCAGGCTCGACTTCACGCAGGGACTCGCCCACCTTCTTGCCTTCTTCCTTGCTGCGCACTTCCGCACTGAAACCAATGCCGCCACGGGTGGAACGCTGCTGAATCACCTTCTCCAGACCGGAGAACGCACCGCCACAAATGAACAGGATGTTACGCGTATCAACCTGAAGGAATTCCTGCTGCGGATGCTTGCGACCACCTTGCGGCGGTACGGACGCAACCGTGCCTTCGATCAGTTTCAACAGGGCCTGCTGCACGCCTTCACCGGAAACGTCCCGGGTGATCGACGGGTTATCAGACTTGCGCGAAATCTTGTCAATTTCGTCGATGTAGACAATACCCATCTGGGCTTTCTCTACGTCGTAGTCGCACTTCTGCAGCAGTTTCTGAATGATGTTCTCGACATCTTCACCCACGTAGCCAGCCTCGGTGAGGGTGGTGGCGTCGGCGATGGTGAACGGAACGTTCAGCAGGCGAGCGAGGGTTTCTGCAAGCAGGGTTTTACCCGAGCCTGTAGGACCGATCAGCAAGATGTTGCTCTTGCCGAGTTCAACCTCATCACCTTTCTTGTCACGCTGGTTCAAGCGCTTGTAGTGGTTGTACACCGCTACGGCCAGAACCTTCTTTGCACGTTCTTGACCAATGACGTACTGGTCAAGGATGCCGCTGATTTCTTTAGGCGAAGGTAATTTATGCGCACTGCTCTCGGCCTGGGCTTCCTGCACCTCCTCACGGATGATGTCATTGCACAGGTCGACGCATTCGTCGCAGATAAACACCGAGGGGCCGGCAATCAATTTGCGTACTTCATGCTGGCTTTTGCCACAGAAGGAGCAATAGAGCAGCTTGCCGTTGTCCTCGCCGTTGCGGGTGTCAGTCATTCGTTCGATCCAAATCCGATAGGCTTGCAACACAAGATGAAGGCTTATGCGGGCTTTTTCAAGCCCGCCAGTGGTCGGACATGCCGACCAGCCCTATTTTGAGCGGCTTATATTAAGCGGGGCGCTTGTCGATCACTGCGTCGATCAACCCGTATTCCTTGGCGGCTTCAGCGCTCATGAAATTGTCACGGTTGGTATCGCGCTCGATTTCTTCCAGGGTGCGCCCGCTGTGCTTGGCCATCAGCGTGTTGAGACGCTCACGAATGAAGAGGATTTCCTTGGCGTGGATTTCGATGTCCGACGCCTGGCCCTGGAAACCGCCCAGCGGCTGGTGAATCATCACGCGCGAGTTCGGCAGGCAGAAACGCTTGCCTTCGGCACCCGCAGTCAGCAGGAAGGCGCCCATGCTGCACGCCTGGCCAATACAGGTGGTCGACACGTTTGGCTTGATGAACTGCATGGTGTCGTAGATCGACATGCCCGCAGTCACCGAACCGCCCGGTGAGTTGATGTAGAGATGGATGTCCTTGTCCGGGTTTTCCGCTTCAAGGAACAGCAATTGCGCACAGATCAGGTTGGCCATGTAGTCCTCTACCGGGCCAACCAGAAAGATCACTCGCTCCTTGAGCAGGCGCGAGTAGATGTCGTAGGCGCGTTCGCCACGAGCGGACTGCTCGACAACCATCGGGACCAGGCCGCCTGCGGCCTGGATATCAGAGTTCTGCTGAATATAGGAATTACGGAACATGCTCTGCAGTTACTCCCAAATAGTCATGTCTTGAAAACGCATAAGCCAGCGCGAGGCTGGCTTATGGTTGAATTTCCAACGAGTTGGACAATCAGTCGGCTTGTGCTGCTTCCGCCGGTTTGACTGCTTCTTCGTAAGAGACCGCTTTATCGGTCACCTTAGCCTTCTGCAGAACAGTATCCACAACTTGTTCTTCCAGCACAACCGAACGTACTTCGTTCATCTGCTGCTCATTCTTGTAGTACCAAGCCACGACCTGCTCAGGCTCCTGGTAGGCCGAAGCCATTTCCTGGATCATTTCACGAACGCGATCTTCGTCTGGCTTGAGGTCGAACTGCTTGACCACTTCAGCCACGATCAGGCCCAGCACAACGCGGCGCTTGGCTTGCTCTTCGAACAGCTCGGCCGGCAGTTGGTCAGGCTTGATGTTGCCACCAAACTGCTGAACCGCTTGAACGCGCAGACGATCCACTTCGTTGGACAGCAGGGCCTTAGGCACTTCGATCGGGTTGGCGGCCAGCAGACCGTCCATGACCTGGTTCTTGACCTTGGACTTGATAGCCTGGCGCAGCTCACGCTCCATGTTCTTGCGAACTTCGGTGCGGAAGCCTTCGATGCCGGTTTCCTTGATGCCGAACTGGGCGAAGAACTCTTCGTTCAGCTCTGGCAGCTTAGGCTCGGAAACGCTGTTGACGGTAACGGTGAACTCGGCGGCTTTGCCAGCCAGGTCCAGGTTCTGGTAGTCAGCAGGGAAAGTCAGGTTCAGAACGCGCTCTTCGCCGGCTTTGGCGCCAACCAGGCCGTCCTCGAAACCAGGGATCATGCGGTTGGAACCCAGCACCAGTTGAGTGCCCTTTGCGGAGCCGCCAGCGAAGACTTCGCCGTCAACCTTGCCAACGAAATCGATGTTCAGTTGGTCTTCGTTCTGGGCGGCACGGTCGGCCACTTCAAAACGAGTGTTCTGCTTGCGCAGGATTTCCAGCATGTTGTCCAGGTCCGAATCGGCCACTTCGGCGCTCAGACGCTCGATTTCGATACCGTCGAAACCGGCCACTTCAAATTCCGGGAACACTTCGAATACGGCAACGTATTCCAGGTCCTTGCCCGCTTCCAGGGACTTGGGCTCGATCGAAGGCGAGCCTGCCGGGTTCAGCTTTTGCTCGACAACGGCTTCGTAGAAAGAAGCCTGGATCACGTCACCTACAGCTTCCTGGCGCGCATCGGCACCAAAACGACGCTTGATTTCGCTCATCGGCACTTTGCCTGGACGGAAACCAGCGATCTTGGCCTTTTGGGCAGTCTGCTGCAGACGCTTGTTGACCGCAGTCTCGATACGCTCTGCCGGCACGGTGATGCTCAGGCGGCGCTCGAGAGCAGTAGTATTTTCAACAGAAACTTGCATGGATATTCCTCGTTGCACAGACATTAGCCGGCCATTTCCGACCCCAATCAAGGGCATGCATTCTAGTGGGTCAAACTCAAGAAGTCACCCTACTGAAAACACAGCGGAAAACAGCCGGCAATTTATCGGTACGAAAGCACTGAAGTACCTCGCCCCGGTGACAAATACAGCCAAATTGCGCCAGGGCTCTGCGCCGCCCCTCTCTATATATAGAAGGAACACGCATCCATCTCCCTGACGGCCCGCCCTGCGAACAGAGCGAGCAAGCAACGCGGCATCATCGAGATACACAAATACGACGACACGCCCTGCCGGGGCAGCCCAGCACCTGCGACCACCCAATCTCAAACCGCCAAAACCAAAAAAGGCGCCAGACTGTTAAATCTGGCGCCTTTCGAATATGGGGTGGACGAAGGGGATCGAACCCTCGACAACGGGAGTCACAATCCCGTGCTCTACCAACTGAGCTACGCCCACCATATTGCGTTAACAAAGAAACCAAACCACTTCTTTGTTGAGCCCTGCCCCGCCTGACGACCGGGAAAAGCTTTAATTGGTGCGGATGAAGAGACTCGAACTCTTACGCCTCGCGGCGCTGGAACCTAAATCCAGTGTGTCTACCAATTCCACCACATCCGCGCTTGAAGCTCTTAAAGCAAAGGCGCCAGACTGTTAAATCTGGCGCCTTTTCAGAATATGGGGTGGACGAAGGGGATCGAACCCTCGACAACGGGAGTCACAATCCCGTGCTCTACCAACTGAGCTACGCCCACCATATAGCGCTACTTGTGCCAAAGCTGCCTAATGGCGCACCCGGCAGGACTCGAACCTGCGACCATCCGCTTAGAAGGCGGATGCTCTATCCAGCTGAGCTACGGGCGCCTTATTAATCTGTACTCTTGGAGGATTACAAACTAAGTGCTTCCAGCCTTGCAGTACAACTATTCTGCTCGACCTTCTTAACCAGTGCTAGGCTGTGCCCGACAAGTGCGACGAATAGTATAGATGCCCCGGAAACCCGTCAAATCTTTTTTGAAAAAAACTGATTTTATTTAAGGGGTTAGGGCAATTTGCAGACCAAGCGCCTTTGCCCTCGCGCCTTGGCATGCGAGAATGCGCGCACTTTTCTTCCCCCTCTCGATGGTTAATCACGCGTAATGACTGCACAACTTATCGACGGCAAATCAATCGCCGCCAGCCTGCGCCAGCAGATCGCCAAACGAGTCACCGAGCGCAGCCAGCAAGGCCTGCGCACGCCTGGCCTCGCGGTGATCCTGGTCGGCAGCGATCCTGCCTCTCAGGTTTATGTCTCGCACAAGCGTAAAGACTGTGAAGAGGTCGGCTTTATTTCCAAGGCCTATGACTTGCCTTCGGACACCACTCAACAGGCCCTGACCGACCTGATTGACAGCCTCAACGATGACCCGAACATGGACGGCATCCTGCTGCAACTTCCACTGCCCGAGCACCTGGACGCCTCCAAGCTGCTGGAGCGCATCCGCCCGGACAAAGACGTCGACGGTTTCCACCCTTATAACGTCGGCCGCCTGGCCCAACGCATTCCCCTGCTGCGCCCATGCACCCCCAAAGGCATCATGACGCTGCTGGAAAGCACCGGTGTCGACCTGTATGGCCTTGACGCTGTGGTGGTGGGCGCATCGAACATCGTCGGTCGCCCGATGGCCATGGAGCTGCTGCTGGCCGGCTGCACCGTAACCGTCACCCACCGCTTCACCAAGGACCTGGCCGGCCACGTCGGCCGCGCTGACCTGGTGGTAGTCGCCGCCGGCAAGCCGGGCCTGGTCAAGGGTGAGTGGATCAAGGAAGGCGCCATCGTCATCGACGTGGGCATCAACCGCCAGGAAGACGGCAAGTTGGTGGGCGACGTGGTGTATGAAACCGCCCTGCCCCGCGCTGGCTGGATCACACCAGTGCCAGGCGGCGTCGGGCCCATGACCCGGGCCTGCCTGTTGGAAAATACCTTGTACGCAGCGGAAACCCTGCATGGTTAATAACCAGACGTAATGAAAAAGCCCTGCCTTAGCGCAGGGCTTTTTATTGCACGTAAAAAAACCGTTTTTTCTTAGTTTTTAAGCACTTTCGTCTGGTTCTAGAAGAACATTCGACAGTTCTTCATCCATACTCCTAAAATGTAACGCCATTTGTCACAAGATCCGTTCTACAACGGCATTTCCTTACTTTTTTAGCGAGTTCATCCGCGTGAAAATTCGTCTTTCTATTGTCAGCCTGTTTTTTGCTTTGGCAGGTACCTTCGCCCACGCCGCCGAAACCACCCTGGCCCCGCGTGACGCCTCCAAGCTGCAGATCGCCTCCGGCAGCGCCATGCTGGTCGATTTGCAGACCAATAAAGTCATTTATTCCAGCAACCCCGACGTGGTGGTACCTATCGCCTCGGTGAGCAAGCTGATGACCGGCCTGATCGTCCTCGAAGCCAAGCAGAATATGGACGAGTACATCGACATCAACATCACCGACACGCCCGAGATGAAAGGCGTGTTCTCCCGGGTGAAGATCGGTAGCCAGATGCCGCGCAAGGAAATGCTGCTGATCGCGCTGATGTCTTCGGAAAACCGCGCCGCCGCCAGCCTGGCCCACCACTATCCAGGCGGTTATTCGGCCTTCATCGCGGCGATGAACGCCAAGGCCAAATCCCTGGGCATGACCAGCACCCACTACGTGGAGCCCACTGGCCTGTCGATTCATAACGTCTCGACCGCCCGCGACCTGAGCAAGCTGCTGGCCTATGCGCGCAAGTTTCCGATGCTCAGCCAGTTGAGCACCACCAAGGAAAAGACTGTGTCGTTCCGCAAGCCCAACTACACCTTGGGCTTCTCCAACACCGACCACCTGATCAACCGCGCCAATTGGGATATCAAGCTGACCAAGACCGGCTTCACCAACCAGGCCGGCCATTGCCTGGTGCTGGTGACGAGCATGGGCAATCGCCCGGTGTCGCTGGTAATCCTGGATGCCTTTGGCAAGTTCACCCACTTTGCCGATGCCAGCCGTATTCGTAGCTGGGTCGAGACCGGCAAAGGCGGCGCCGTGCCGGATGTGGCGCTGCGTTACAAGGCCGATAAGAACCTCAAGAATCGAGCGACTGCTACGGAAGTACGTCGATAAACAGCGATTTTAGTGTGGGAGCGGGCTTGCTCGCGAATGCGGTGGGTCAGCCTAAGCATTCAGCGACTGACACTGCGCCTTCGCGAGCAAGCCCGCTCCCACATTTGAGTTTCACTTCTTCTCTGCCAACACCTTGAGCGCTTGGGCCGCCGCTTGCTCCTGCCCCGCCTGCGCCGTGGCGCTGGCCGCATCGCGCCAGCGCTGCGCATCCACGTTGGCCGGCAACTGGCTCGGGCGCTGGGTGAGGATGGCCCAATGGCCCGCGCCCTTCCACGCCGAATCGAAGTCGCTGAAGCTCATGCTCAATCGACGCTCCTTGCCTGAGCGCAACAGCACCGTACTTTTCTGCTGGTTGAACCCCACCACCACGACATAACGCGCCCCGGACCAATAGCTGGCGTTGATCCGCGCCATCACCGGGTAACCCGCCGCTATCTGGGCAAACACGGCGGTCAGCTTGGCGTCCAATGGGTACACCATCAGCCCATACTCACGCGCCAGCACCTGCATGTTGCGTTCAAGGTCCGCCTCGGCGCCGGGCAGGCGCAGTGGTTTATCAAGCAAACCCGGTGTCATGACAATGCCTTGTTGCGACAGCATGCTGGCAAGTGCCGCAGGACCACTCTGATAAGCCTCGCTGCGAAAGGTTGGCACGCCATTGAGTTCAACGCGCTCCGGCAAGCCTGGCAGTTTCGACGGGGTACTGGAACAGGCCGCCAGCCCAAGGGCAACGGCCAGCAGCAAGGAAGTTTTAAGGTTCGACCGTAAGCGCAATTTTTTCACTCTCTTGATCAACTGCCGGTAAAGGCCCCGATCATAGGGCGCCCCGCCCCGCCGGTATAGCCCACTGGCCCAGTAAAGCGGCGCTGATAGAGCAAACAAGTTGGACAGACTCGACCATTGGTCAATAGCAGGCAACCGCCGGCTGGCTAGACTGTCCATTGAGAAGACTGTGTGTGCCCCAAGTGGGCGAAAGGAGGCCCGAATGAGCCTTGCGACAACGATTTTCCTGTTGATCTGTGGTTGGCTGGCCGTCGCCGCCGCCATGCTATGGGGGGTCATGCGCGTGACGCGCCGGCATCATCATCCCCACGTCAAACCTGCTGAACCCGCCGAGCCACGCAAGACGACGGCGCATCACGCCTAGCCAGGCATGCAATTGAAGTCCTGGGTGGCGGCAATTTCCTTGCCGTGGCCGTCCTCAAGGGACGCACGCACCGTGGTGCCCAGGCTCGACTCCACCAGGGTATAGTGCTCACCTGCCTTGAAATGCTTGTACTCAATGCGGCCCTGGCAGTCCTGCTGGTTGTCATCACCCGGCTCGTCTTCAAATAAAGTCACGTCCAGGCGATGGTCCCCCGGGGTCACCTCAAAATAGCGCCCATCGTCCACCCGCTTACCATCGACACGCTCGGCCATCAGGTCATTCGGCGCTTCTTCCTGCAAGCCGATCCAGGCTTGGCTGGGGTCCGCCTTGGGGATCGGGCCGGCGCACGCCGACAACAAACAGACAAAGCCAAGGACGGGAACTAACAACAGTGGTTTGAGTGACATGACAGGGCTCCAAAGGGCAGATGTAAAAAGGGCGTATCCGATGGCTGACAAGCTTGATGAGCCGCCCTTCCTGGAACAAATGAATCCCTATGAAAGTATCTTCAGCCCTTGACTAAAACTTCCTTCACCTGGCTGAAAGGTGCGTGTTAGGTGGGTCGGTCAAGACTGCCGGGGTTTGCAATCCTGCTCTTCTCGGAGACTCACGCATGCTCGGGCTGGTAAAGACCGCACTGCACAAGCCGTACACCTTCATCGTGCTGGCTATATTCATCTGCATCATCGGGCCGATGGCGGCCCTGCGCACGCCCACGGATGTTTTTCCCGATATCGGCATTCCCGTGGTCGCCGTGGTCTGGCAGTACAACGGCCTGTCCCCGGACGCCATGGCCGGTCGGGTGATCTACACCTACGAACGCTCCCTGAGCACCACCGTCAACGACATCGAACATATCGAGTCGCAATCGCTGCCCGGCATGGGCATCGTCAAGATCTTCTTCCAGCCTGGCGTCGATATCCGTACCGCCAACGCCCAGGTCACGGCGGTGTCACAGACTGTGCTCAAGCAAATGCCACCGGGCATCACCCCGCCGCTGATCCTCAACTACAGCGCCTCCACGGTGCCGATCCTGCAAATGGCGTTTTCCAGCCCCAGCCTGTCGGAAGCCAAAATTCGCGACCTGGTGCAGAACAATATCCGCTTGCCCTTGAGCGCCCTGCCCGGCCTGGCCATGCCTACACCGATGGGCGGCAAGCAACGGCAAATCACCCTCGACCTCGACCCTCAGGCGCTGGCCGCCAAAGGCTTGTCGGCCCAGGATGTGGGCAATGCCCTGGCGCTGCAGAACCAGATCATCCCGGTGGGCACCGCCAAGCTGGGCCTCAACGAATACACGATCCTGCTCAATAACAGCCCCAAGGCCATCGATGAACTCAACGACCTGCCGATCAAGACGGTTGACGGGGCGCTGATCACCATCGGCCAAGTGGCCCACGTGCGCGACGGTTCACCGCCGCAAACCAATATCGTGCGGGTCGACGGCCATCGCGCCGTGCTGATGCCGGCGCTGAAAAACGGCAGCATCTCCACCCTGTCGATCATCGACGGTATCCGACAGATGCTGCCGCGCATCAACGAAACCCTGCCGCCGTCGCTGAAAACCTCGCTGCTGGGCGATGCATCGGCGTTCGTCAAGCAGTCGGTGGGCAGCGTGGCCCAGGAAGGCATCATTGCTGCACTGCTCACCAGTGCGATGATCCTGCTGTTTCTCGGCAGTTGGCGCTCGACCTTGATCATCGCCGCGTCGATTCCCCTGGCGGTGCTCTCGGCCATCGCGCTATTGGCTGTCAGTGGGCAAACCCTCAACGTCATGACGTTGGGCGGGCTGGCGTTGGCGGTGGGCATCCTGGTGGACGACGCCACGGTGACCATCGAAAACATCAACTGGCACCTGGAGCAAGGCAAGGCGGTGAAGGCCGCGATTCTCGACGGCGCCGCGCAAATCGTCGGCCCGGCGTTCGTCTCGCTGTTGTGCATCTGCATCGTGTTCGTGCCGATGTTTTTGCTGCAAGGCATCGCCGGTTACCTGTTCCGGCCAATGGCGCTGGCGGTGATCTTTGCCATGGCCAGTTCGTTCATTCTCTCGCGCACCCTGGTGCCGACACTGGCGATGTTTTTGCTCAAACCGCATAGGCCGGAGCCAGGCGCGGGGCATCATCCGGAAGATGCATTCATCAATCACCACGAGGGTGAACAACACCCGAAACCACGCAATGCGTTGCTGCAATCGGTGCTGAATTTTCAACAGGGATTCGAGCGGCATTTTTCCAATGTCCGCGACACCTACCATGGCCTGCTGACGCTGGCACTGGGCGCACGCAAGCGCTTCATTGTCGGGTTCCTGGCCTGCGTACTCGCGTCGTTCCTGTTGTTGCCGAGCCTGGGCCAGGACTTTTTCCCGGCCACCGATGCGGGTGCCTTGGCCCTGCATGTGCGCTTGCCACTGGGCACGCGCATCGAGGAAAGCGCCGCGGCGTTCGACCGCATCGAAGCGCGGATCCGCGAGGTCATCCCCGCCGAAGAGCTCGACACCATCGTCGATAATATTGGCATTCCGCTCAGCGGCATCGACATGGCCTACAGCAGCAGCGGCACCATCGGCCCGCAGGATGGCGATATTCAAGTCAGCTTGAAAACGCACCACGCGCCCACCGCCGACTATGTGAAAAAACTGCGCGAAGCCCTGCCGCAAAGTTTCCCCGGCAGCCACTTTGCGTTCCTGCCCGCCGACATCAGCAGCCAGATCCTCAACTTCGGCGCCCCCGCCCCGCTGGACGTCAAAATCTCCGGGCGCAATGACGCAGAAAACCGCGCTTATGCCGTCGAGCTTGAACGGCGCTTGCAGCATGTACCGGGGATTGCCGACCTGCGCATCCAGCAGTCCACCGGCTACCCCTCGCTGCAAGTAAACGTGGACCGCATGCGCGCTAACGGCCTGGGCATTACCGAGCGTGATGTTACCAACAGCATGGTCGCCTCCCTCGCCGGCAGCTCGCAAACCGCGCCGACCTTCTGGCTCAACCCGGCCAATGGCGTGTCTTACTCCATCGTCGCCGCTACCCCGCAATACCGTCTCGACAGCCTGCCGTCCCTGGAAGCGCTGCCGGTGACCGGTGCCGATGGGCAGGCGCAAATTCTAGGCGGCGTGGCGACTATTTCCCGGGTACAAAGCCCGGCCGTGGTGACCCACTACAACATCGAACCGACCCTGGACCTGTATGCCAACGTGCAAGGTCGCGACCTCGGCGGTGTGGCCCGCGATGTGCAAAAGGTGCTGGATGACACAGCGTCCATGCGCCCCAAAGGCGCGACCATCAGCCTGCACGGGCAGATCGATGCGCTGCATGAGGCGTTCAGTGGTTTGAGCTTCGGACTGCTCGGCGCGGTGGTGCTGATCTACTTGCTGATCGTGGTCAACTTCCAGTCGTGGGCCGACCCCTTTGTGATCATCACGGCGTTGCCGGCAGCATTGGCGGGCATCGTGTGGATGCTGTTCCTCAGTGGCACCTCGTTGTCGGTGCCAGCACTCACCGGGGCCATCTTGTGCATGGGCGTGGCCACCGCCAACTCGATCCTGGTGGTGAGCTTCTGCCGTGAGCGCCTGGCCGAACACGGCGATGCGTTGAAAGCCGCGCTGGAAGCCGGCTACACACGCTTTCGCCCGGTGTGCATGACCGCCCTGGCAATGATCATTGGCATGTTGCCCCTGGCGATTTCCGAGGAGCAGAACGCCCCGCTCGGCCGAGCGGTCATCGGTGGCCTGGTCTTCGCCACCGTCGCCACTTTGTTGTTTGTTCCCGTGGTCTTCAGCCTGGTCCACGGTCGTCATCCTACTCGCGCAACTGCTGGAGAAACGCCCCATGTCGCCTGATCAAAAACCCTCGCGCAAGCGCCTGATGCTCCTGGGTGTCGGTGGCCTGACGTTGGCTGCCTTGCTGGTCGCCAGCGGCCTGCACGCGCGTACGCTGCACGAGCAATCGGTCACTGCCTGGACCGAAGCCGCCGCCGTCCCCCAGGTGATGGTGTTCCAACCCAAGCCAAACGCCGGCGGTGACACCCTGCGCCTGCCCGCCCACCTGGAGGCGTGGAGCAAGGCGGCTATCCATGCGCGGGTGAGCGGCTACTTGAAGGACTGGAAAGTCGACATCGGGACCCAGGTCAAGACCGGGCAAATCCTCGCCGAAATCGACAGCCCCGACCTTGACCAACAACTGGCCCAGGCCCATGCGCGCCTGATCCAGCAACAAGCCAATGCACGCCTGGCAGCCACCACGGCGACCCGCTGGCAAAACCTGCTGGCCAGCCATTCGGTATCGCGCCAGGACGCCGATGAGAAAACCTCCAACGCCGCAGCCGCCAAGGCCAACACCGAAGCCGCTGCAGCAGACTATGCGCGACTGTGCGCCCTGGAAAGCTACAAGACCCTGCGCGCGCCGTTCGCCGGCACCATCACCGCCCGCAACACGGACATCGGCCAGTTGATCAAAGCCGATAACGCCAGCGATCCAGAACTGTTCAACATTGCCGACACCCACCAATTGCGCTTGTACGTGCCGGTGCCGCAGAACTATGCAGCGGTCATTCATGCGGGCCTTGAGGCCGAACTGACCGTCCCCGAGCACCCCGGCGAGCATTTCAAGGCACGCCTGATCGGTGACTCCACCGCCATCGACCGCCGCTCCGGCACCCTGCTGGCCCAGTTCGTCGCCGACAACCCCAACGGCGAACTGCTGCCGGGCGACTACGCCGAAGTCACCCTACCGATTCCGGCTGACACCCATGGCGTAAGCATCCCGGCCAGCGCCTTGATCTTCCGCGCCCAGGGCACCCAAGTTGCGGTGCTGGACGGGCGCAATCATGTGCACCTGCAAGACATTCATATTGGCCTGGACCTCGGCGAGCGCCTGGTGATCGACCAAGGCCTGAAGCCTGCTGACCGCATCATCGACAACCCGCCCGACGCCCTGCGCGAAGGCGACCCAGTGCAACTGGCCGCCGCCTCGGGAGGTGCGCATGCGCCCAAGGCTTAAGTCGCTGGCGGCACTGATGGTGCTGGCGTTGCAGGGTTGCTCGATGGCGCCCACCTATACGGTGCCGTCGATTGACCTGCCCGCCCACTACCGCGAACAAACCAGCGATGGCCCCTGGCACAGCGCGCAACCGTCAGACCAACTGGCGCCCCAGTGGTGGCAGCTCTACAACGATTCGCGCCTGAACGCGCTGCAGCAGCAACTGCTCAAGGCCAACCCGGACCTGGCCGCGGCGCTGGCGCACTTCGATGCGTCCCAGGCCTATGCCAGTCAACTGCACGCGGGCCTTTTCCCGCAAATCACCGCCAGCGCGCAACCGCTGCGCCAGCGTCAATCGAACTCACGACCGTTACGCGGTACTACACAGCCGTCGGTGTACAACAGCAATACCGCTGGGTTCTCCCTGGGATACGACCTCGACCTGTGGGGCAGAATCCGCAACCAGGTCGCCGCGGGCGATGCCCAGGCACAAGCGTCCTTTGATGATTTGGCGGTGGTGCGCTTGAGCCTCCAACAGCAGTTGGCGAGCCTGTATGTGCAGCTCAATGGGCTGGATGCGCAGCGCCGAATCCTGAGCACTTCGTTGCAAGACTTCAGCCAGGCGCTGCAACTGACCCGCAGCCGTTATGAAGGCCAGATTGCCTCGGAATTGGACCTGACCCGCGCGCAGAACCAACTGGCCGAAGCCAAGGCGCAGTTGGACGAAGTGCGTGGCCAGCGCAACCTCGCCGAACATGCCATCGGCGAATTGGTGGGCGTGACGGCCAGTGAGTTTTCACTGCCGCCCAGCTCGCAGTTAATGGCGTTGCCAGGCATTCCGGCGCAGTTGCCCAGCCACCTGCTGCAGCGTCGTCCGGACATTGCCGCAGCTGAACGTCGCGTGTTTGCGGCCAACGCAACGATCGGCGTGGCCAAGGCGGCGTGGTTTCCGGATTTCAGTTTGACCGGTGTGCTGGGCGGGCAGACCCAAGGTGTTGGCAACCTGCTGTCCGCCGGCAACCGGTATTGGGCACTGGGGCCGCTGATGAACCTGCCGATCTTCGACGGCGGGCGCTTGAGCGCCAACGAGCGCCAGGCCAAGGCCGAGTTCGAGGAGGCCGCGGCACAGTACCGTAGCCACGTATTGAAAGCCGTGCGCGAGGTGGAAGATAACCTCGCGCAACTGCGGGATCTGCAGCAGCAAGCCGAGGACGAGCAAGCGGCGGCAGAGGCGGCGCAACATACCCAGGCCTTGGCGATGAACAGCTATCAGGCCGGGGCAGTGAGCTATCTGGATGTGGTCACCGCCCAAACCGCCGCGTTGCAGGCACAGAGAACGTTGCAGGCGGTGCAGACCCGGCAGTTGCAGGCGAGCGTAGGGCTGTTGACCGCACTGGGCGGCGGCTGGCAGCCGGGTTAATGATCGTTCCCACGCTCTGCGTGGGAACGCCGCTCAGGACGCTCTGCGTCTGCCTCTAAAATCGTGACGCGGAGCGTCACAGGGTGCATTCCCACGCGGAGCGTGGGAACGATCAGGCCGCGAGCTGGCCGCTGGCGATGGCCGCTGAAGCGGCCACCATCGCCCGCAACAACACCGCACACCCCGCCGCCAGGTCATCCGGCGCGGCATTTTCGATTTCGTTATGGCTGATGCCGCCTTCACACGGCACAAAGATCATCCCCGCCGGGCCAAGCTCAGCGACGAAGATCGCGTCGTGCCCTGCCCCGCTGACGATGTCCAGGTTCGACAAGCCCAAGCCATTGGCGGCATTGCGCACCGCCTCCACGCAGCTTTTGTCGAAGTACAGCGGCGGGAAATCCGCCGTAGGCTGCAGGTCGAAACTCAAGCCATGTTTGGCGCAGGTGTCTTCGATCACCTGACGCACCTGGGCAATCATCGAATCCAGCCGCGCCGGTTCAAGATGACGAAAATCCAGGGTCATGCGCACTTCACCGGGAATCACATTGCGCGATCCCGGATACGCTTGCAGGCACCCCACCGTGCCGCATGCATGGGGCTGATGCGCCAACGCCGCCGCGTTCACGGCGGCCACCACCGCCGCCGCGCCGACCAGGGCATCCTTGCGCAAGTGCATGGGTGTAGGGCCGGCATGGGCTTCAACACCGCGCAGCTTCAGGTCAAACCACTTTTGCCCGAGGGCGCCGAGCACCACGCCGATGGTTTTGTGTTCATCCTCCAGAATCGGCCCTTGTTCGATATGGGCCTCGAAATACGCGCCGACCTTATGCCCGCTGACCGGCCGCGTTCCCGCATAGCCAATCGCGTTCAACGCCTCCTCCACGCTCACGCCGTCCGCATCGACCTTGGCCAGGGTATCGGCCAGGCTGAACTTCTCGGCAAACACCCCTGAGCCCATCATGCACGGCGGGAAGCGCGAGCCTTCTTCGTTGGTCCACACCACCACTTCCAGCGGCGCCTCGGTTTCCACCTGGAGGTCGTTGAGGGTGCGCAGCACTTCCACACCGGCCAGCACGCCGAAGCAACCGTCGAACTTGCCGCCGGTGGGCTGGGTGTCGATATGGCTGCCGGTCATTACCGGTGGCAGGTCGGGATTGCGACCGGGGCGGCGCGCAAAGATATTGCCGATGCCGTCGATGGTCACGGTGCAACCCGCCGCTTCACACCACTGCACGAAGAGGTCGCGAGCCTTGCGGTCGAGGTCGGTGAGGGCCAGGCGACACACACCGCCCTTGGGCGTGGCGCCGAGTTTGGCCAGGTCCATCAGCGACTGCCACAGACGGTCGCGATTGATGTGCTGATGGGGCGATTGCAGAACGTCGAGGGCAGCGTTCATGGGGGGGTCTCCTCAGGCTACAGGTTCTTATGAATTGACGCGGTCAACTGTGGGAGCTGGCTTGCCTGCGATGGCGGTGTGTCAGACGACACGGCTTTAACTGATAGTCCGCTATCGCAGGCAAGCCAGCTCCCACCTCGACCGTGGTTTACAACGGCGCCTTGGCGGTGATCGGGCTCGCCCCGCGCTTGGCGTTCAAGCCGTAATACAACACCCCGCCCAACGCCGAGCCGGTGAACCAGCCGTAGCTGTAGAACCAGCTGAACGCATCGCTGCCCAGCGACAGCAGCGTCAGCACCACCGGTACGCCAAAGGCGATAAAGCCGCTCCAGTTCCAGGCCGGGTACACGTCGTCGCGGTACAGGCCGGCCAGGTCCAACTGTTGTCTGCGGGTGATGAAATAGTCCACCACCATGATCCCGGCAATCGGCCCCAGCAGGCTTGAATAACCCAGCAGCCAATTGGAATACACGGTTTCAAGACTCACGTCCGAGACGATCAGCCCGAGTTTTTTCAGCAGTTCATGGGCCATCAGCGCCAGCCCTACCAGGCCGGTGAGGATCACCGCCGTGGTGCGGTTGATCAGCTTGGGCGCGATGTTCTGGAAGTCGTTGGTGGGCGAGACGATGTTCGCCGCGGTATTGGTGGACAAGGTCGCGACGATGATCAGCGCCATGGCGATGGCCACCCACACCGGGCTCTGGATATGCCCGATCAGGCTCACCGGGTCGGAGACGCTCACCCCCACCAGTTTCACCGAGGCGGCGGTCATCACCACGCCGAGGGCGGCGAACAGGAACATGGTCAGCGGCAAGCCGAAAATCTGCCCCAGAATCTGGTCTTTCTGGCTCTTGGCGTAGCGGCTGAAATCCGGAATGTTCAATGACAATGTGGCCCAGAAACCCACCATCGCCGTGAGCCCCGCCATGAAGTAACCGGTGAGGCTGGCGCCTTCGGGGCGCTTGGGTGGGATCGCCATCAACTCGCTGAGGGACACGTTGGGCATCGCCCATACCAGCAGCCCAACCCCCACCGCCACCAACAACGGCGCCGACAAGGTTTCCAGGCGCTTGATCGACTCGGCGCCGCGCAGCACCACCCATAGGTTCAAGCACCAGAACAGCATGAAACCGATCACCTCGCCAGTGCCGCCTAGGGCTTTCCAGCCGTCGAAAATCGAGCCCAGGAACAGGTGGATCGCCAGCCCGCCGAACATCGTCTGGATACCAAACCAGCCGCAGGCCACCAGCGCGCGGATCAGGCACGGTACGTTGGAGCCGAGGATGCCAAAGGACGAACGCAACAGCACCGGAAACGGAATGCCGTACTTGGTGCCGGGAAACGCGTTGAGGGTCAGCGGGATCAACACCACGATATTGGCCAGCAGGATCGCTACCAGCGCCTCCCCCACCGACAGCCCGAAATACGCCGTGAGCACCCCGCCCAGGGTGTAGGTGGGCACGCAGATCGACATGCCGACCCATAGCGCCGTGATGTGCCATTTGTTCCAGGTGCGCTCGTGCACTTTGGTGGGTGCCATGTCGTGGTTGTAGCGAGGGCTGTCGAGGACGTCGGGGCCGGCGTCGAGTTCGTACAGGCCGTTGCGCTCGATGACTTGCGATCTGTTCTGTTGCATGGCCGCTCCACGGTTTCTTTAAAATTATTGTTGCTCACCTGCACGCCAGGTTCAGGTGGCCGGAGTACCGCATCAACAACATGACATCCAGGGTTCCGGCCAACTGCCCGTGCACTCAATAACCGTGCCGACAACCGCCTCTGAACCCGCACCGCTTATATAACGTGCTGATGTTTATCAGCTTTCCAATTGAACCTGCGGTACTTGCCGCATGCGTCAGGCTAAACAATACGCAAGTTGCCAGAACCTTCAGGTCTCAATCTGGTGCATCACAATTATTTTTATTTCTCGACGGCGTCAAGCGGCATATCTCAAGCGCCTGATTTGCAATAAGAAATATTGATCAGATCAAGAACCTGTCAAGTGCGTCAAAACAGGGTGGGCATGCTTCATTTTGGTAAAAATAGGATTTTTCTTATAAATATCAACAAGATGAAACACACAAAAGTTTGCGAAAAATCTGCTTGCTCATTCGAAAAACTCGGGCTAGTTTCTATTCCTGTCACCGATGACAGGAATTAACCGACCCTCGGTGCGCAGTATTACAACACTTAGAACTGGCACAAGCCGGTCAAGCCTGTGAGGAACTCGACATGTCGCTGTTGATCCGTGGCGCCACCGTTATTACCCATGATGAAAGTTACCGCGCCGATGTGTTATGTGCAGAGGGTCTAATTCGCGCCATTGGCACGAATCTGGATATTCCCGCAGGCACTGAAATACTCGATGGCAGCGGCCAATACTTGATGCCGGGCGGCATCGACCCCCATACCCATATGCAACTGCCCTTCATGGGCACGGTGGCCAGTGAAGACTTTTTCAGTGGCACGGCGGCAGGCTTGGCCGGTGGTACCACGTCGATCATCGACTTCGTGATTCCCAACCCGCAGCAATCGCTGATGGAAGCTTTCCACCAGTGGCGCGGCTGGGCCGAAAAGTCCGCCGCCGACTACGGGTTTCACGTAGCGATCACTTGGTGGAGTGAGCAGGTACGTGAGGAAATGGCCGAGTTGGTCAGCCATCACGGCATCAACAGCTTCAAGCATTTCATGGCTTACAAGAACGCGATCATGGCGGCCGATGACACCTTGGTCGCCAGTTTCGAACGCTGCCTGGAACTCGGCGCCGTGCCCACCGTGCATGCCGAAAATGGCGAGCTGGTGTATCACCTGCAACGCAAACTGATGGCCCAGGGCATCACCGGGCCGGAAGCCCATCCGCTGTCGCGCCCGTCCCAGGTGGAAGGCGAAGCGGCCAGCCGTGCCATCCGGATTGCCGAGACCATCGGCACGCCGCTGTACCTGGTGCATGTGTCGACGAAAGAAGCCCTGGATGAAATCACCTATGCCCGAGGCAAAGGCCAGGCGGTGTACGGTGAAGTGCTCGCCGGCCACCTGTTGCTCGATGACAGTGTGTACCAGCACCCCGACTGGCAGACCGCCGCCGGCTATATAATGAGCCCGCCATTCCGCCCACGCGGGCATCAAGAGGCGCTGTGGCACGGCCTGCAAGCGGGCAACCTGCACACCACCGCCACCGACCACTGCTGTTTCTGCGCCGAGCAAAAAGCCGCCGGGCGTGACGACTTCAGCAAGATCCCCAACGGCACCGCCGGCATTGAAGACCGCATGGCGCTGCTGTGGCACGAAGGGGTCAATACCGGGCGTCTATCGATGCAAGAATTTGTCGCGCTGACCTCCACTAACACCGCGAAGATTTTCAACCTCTACCCCCGTAAAGGCGCGATACGCGTGGGCGCCGATGCCGACCTGGTGCTATGGGACCCCGAGGGCACGCGGACCATTTCCGCCAAGACCCACCATCAGCAGGTGGACTTCAACATCTTCGAAGGCAAGACCGTGCGCGGCGTGCCCAGCCATACCATCAGCCAGGGCAAGCTGGTGTGGGCCGATGGTGACCTGCGCGCCGAGCGAGGGGCCGGACGGTATGTGGAGCGGCCGGCGTATCCGTCGGTGTTCGAGCAGTTGAGCAAGCGGGCAGCGCTTTGCAAGCCAGTGGCCGTGAACCGCTGAGTCCAAAAAAAGCGGACGCGGAGCGTCCAGTGAGGCATTCCCACGCAGAGCGTGGGAACGATCGCCCATCAGAGGCAGCACCTCAATAACCGTGAGGCCAACACCGTGATCCAGACCCTGACCCACCTCCCCCACCCCCGCGAAGACGGGGCCACCCTCGCCAGCCACTTCACCGACCTGGCACCGCCCCTCAACGCACGCCAGGCCCAACTGGAAGCCTCGCGCTGCCTGTACTGCTACGACGCGCCTTGTGTGAATGCGTGCCCCAGCGAGATCGATATCCCCTCGTTCATCCGCAATATCCACACCGAAAACGTGCAGGGGGCCGCGCAAAAAATCCTCTCGGCCAACATCCTCGGTGGTAGTTGCGCACGGGTGTGCCCGACGGAAATCCTTTGCCAGCAAGCCTGCGTACGCAATAACGCCGAAGAATGCGCCCCCGTGCTGATCGGCCTGCTGCAACGCTACGCCATCGACAACGCGCACTTCAGCGAACACCCGTTCCAACGCGCCGCGTCCACCGGCAAGCGTATCGCCGTGGTCGGCGCCGGGCCTGCCGGTTTGGCCTGCGCTCACCGCGCCGCCTTGCACGGTCATGACGTGGTGATATTCGAGGCGCGGGAAAAAGCCGGCGGCCTGAATGAATACGGAATCGCCAAATACAAACTGGTGGACGACTTCGCCCAGAAGGAACTGGATTTCCTCCTGCAGATTGGCGGCATCGAGGTTCGCCACGGCCAGCGCCTGGGTGACAACCTGACCTTGAGCGAACTGCACCAGCAGTTCGATTCGGTGTTCCTCGGCCTGGGGCTCGCTGCCAGCAAACAGCTGGGCCTGCCCTTTGAGGACGCCCCCGGCCTGCTCGCCGCCACCGACTATATCCGCGAACTGCGCCAGGCCGACGACCTCACCCAACTGCCCCTGGCCGACCGCTGCATCGTGCTCGGCGCCGGCAACACCGCCATCGACATGGCCGTGCAGATGGCCCGCCTCGGTGCCCGCGATGTCAACCTGGTGTACCGCCGTGGCCTGGCCGACATGGGCGCAACCCACCACGAACAGGACATCGCCAAGGCCAATCAAGTCCGGCTGTTGACCTGGGCCCAACCCGACGAGGTGTTACTCGACGACCAAGGCCGCGTACGCGGCATGCGCTTTGCCCGCACCCGCCTGGAAAACGGTCGCCTGCTGCCTACCGGGGAAACGTTCGAACTGGCCGCCGATGCGATCTTCAAGGCGATCGGGCAAGGCTTCGACAACGACGCCCTGCACGACCCGCTGGCCCAGCAGCTGCACCGCGTCGGCGAGCGCATCTTCGTCGATGAGCAACTGCGCACCAGCATCCCTGGGGTGTATGCCGGCGGCGACTGCGTCAGCCTCGGCCAGGACCTCACCGTCCAGGCAGTACAACATGGCAAGCGGGCCGCCGAAGCCATGCATGCCCAACTCATGCTGACTGTGGAGGCTGCGTAATGGCCGATCTCTCGATTGTATTCGCCGGTATCAAAGCGCCCAATCCGTTCTGGCTGGCCTCCGCGCCGCCCACCGACAAAGCCTACAACGTGGTGCGCGCCTTCGAGGCCGGCTGGGGTGGCGTCGTGTGGAAAACCCTGGGGGAAGATCCGGCGGCGGTGAACGTGTCGTCGCGTTACTCCGCGCACTATGGCGCCAACCGCGAAGTGCTGGGCATCAACAATATCGAACTGATCACCGACCGTTCCCTGGAGATCAACCTGCGGGAAATCACCCAGGTGAAAAAGGACTGGCCGGACCGCGCACTGATCGTCTCGCTGATGGTGCCTTGTGTCGAAGCGTCCTGGAAAAGCATCCTGCCCTTGGTAGAGGCGACCGGCTGCGACGGCATCGAGCTGAACTTCGGCTGCCCTCACGGCATGCCCGAACGGGGCATGGGCGCCGCCGTCGGCCAGGTGCCGGAGTACGTGGAGCAAGTGACGCGCTGGTGCAAGACCTATTGCTCGCTGCCGGTGATCGTCAAACTCACGCCGAACATCACCGACATCCGCGTGGCGGCGCGAGCGGCCTATCGCGGTGGCGCCGATGCGGTGTCGCTGATCAACACCATCAACTCCATCACCAGCGTGGACCTGGAACGCATGGTCGCGCTGCCGGTGGTCGGCACCCAGAGTACCCATGGCGGTTACTGCGGCTCGGCGGTCAAGCCGATTGCGTTGAACATGGTCGCCGAAATCGCCCGTGACCCACAGACCAACGGCCTGCCGATCTGCGGCATCGGCGGCATCGGTACCTGGCGCGACGCCGCGGAATTCGTCGCCCTGGGCTGCGGCGCGGTGCAGGTGTGCACGGCGGCGATGCTGCATGGGTTTCGCATCGTTGAAGAGATGAAGGACGGCTTGTCGCGCTGGATGGACAGCCAGGGCCATGCCAACCTGCAGGCGTTTTCCGGGCGGGCGGTGGGCAATACCACAGACTGGAAGTACCTGGACATCAACTACCAGGTCATCGCCAAGATTGATCAAGCGGAGTGCATTGGCTGTGGGCGTTGCCATATTGCCTGCGAGGACACCTCGCACCAGGCCATTGCCAGCTTGAAGCAGGCTGATGGCACGCATCTGTATGAGGTGATCGACGATGAGTGCGTCGGCTGCAACCTGTGCCAGATCACCTGCCCGGTGGCCGGCTGCATCGAGATGGTGCCGATCGATAACGGCAAGCCGTTTTTGAACTGGACGCAGGACCCGCGCAATCCTTACCGCGAAGCGGTGTAACCCTTGCCCCTCGTTCCCACGCTCCACGTGGGAACGCATCCTGTGACACTCCGCGTCACCCTGGCAAGAGCGTCCAGGGCTGCATTCCCACGCGGAGCGTGGGAACGATCAGCTCAGGGTTCCAAGCCAATCCCGCGCAAAATCACACCGGTCACCGTCTGTATCGCCTTCTCGAACTGCCTGTCCGACAACGGCTGGTGATCATTCAAAATCTTCACTTGGTGGTCGAAGTCGGCATAGTGCTGGGTCGAGGCCCAGATCATGTACAGCAGGCTCGAGGGCTCCACCGGCAGGATGCGTTTGTCTTGCACCCATTGGCGAATCTTCGCTTCCTTCATCTTGGCCCAGTCGTACAAGCTTTCATCCAGGGCCTCGCCGAGTGTGGGCGCGCCGTGGATGATTTCATTGGCCCAGACCTTGGAGCCATACGGACGCGTGCGCGAGCGCTGCATCTTGGCGCGGATGTAGCTGCTGAGCACCACACGGGGGTCATCAAAGGTTTCAAAGCTCAGGGCGTCCTGCTTCCACAATTCCAGCAGGTCGAACAGCACCGCGCTGTACAGCTCGCTCTTGGTGGTGAAGTAGTAATGCAGGTTGGAGCGCGGCAGTTGCGCTTCTTCGGCGATGTCGGCCATGGCGGTGCTGCCATAGCCTTTGTTGGCGAAGACCTTCTCCGCCGCCAGCAGGATTTTCTCGACGTTGACCCGACGAATTCCGATCTTGTGATTGCCCATAAGGGCTCCCTGACAACAACACGGCCTAAAGACTACCACCGGCTCTAGATCGGGGCGACAGGCCAAGCCGAAACTTCGTACACTGCCGGCTCCTATCCTCTGATCGGTGTTGAACAATGTTGCTCAAGAAGTCCCTGACCGCTGCTGTCCTGTTCACTGCCCTGCTGGGCGCTTCTGCCGCGTTTGCCCACGCCCACCTCAAGAGCGCGCAACCTGCGGCTGACAGCCGCGTCGCCGCCCCCACAGACCTGCGCCTGACCTTCAGCGAAGGCGTCGAAGCCACCTTTACCAAGGTCTCCCTGAGCAAGGACGGCACCGAAATTGCCATCAAGGGCCTGGAAACCCCGGACGCCGACAAGAAAACCCTGGTGGTCACGCCTGCCGCTCCGCTGGCAAGTGGCACGTATAAGGTCGAATGGCATGCGGTGTCCGTCGACACTCACAAAAGCGAAGGCACTTACAGCTTCAAGGTCGGCCAATAACCCATGGCAACCCTGCTGGTGCTGTGCCGCTTCCTGCACTTTTGCGTCGTGTTGCTGATGTTCGGGGCCTGGGTGTTCAGGCCCTGGCTGCTCGGCGCTCACGTCGTGCAGCCGACACTGGACCGGCAATTGCTGCGCATCACCCGTGGCCTGGCCGGCTTGGGGCTGTTCACCGGGGTTGTGTGGTTGCTGTTGATCACCGCCAGCATGGCCGGCAGCTGGGACTCGGCGCTGCAACCGGCCACGGTGCAGTTGGTGCTGGGCAAAACCTTTTTTGGCCAGGTATGGACCTGGCATCTGCTGTTTAACCTGCTGCTGGTGATCGTGCTGATCAAGCCCTGGCCGGCCTTGCGCTTGCCGCTGCTCGCCCTGCTGCTGGCGACCCTGGCCCCCGTAGGCCACGGCGCCATGCTCGACGGGCTGAGTGGGCGGTTGCTGATCCTTAACCAGGTGGTGCACCTGCTGTGCGTGGGGGCCTGGCTCGGGGGGTTGCTGGTGTTAGTGCTGATCCTCAGGCATGCGCAAAACCATCGCCTAAAGCCGATTTTGCGCCGCTTCAGTGGTGTGGGATATGGCCTGGTCGCCGGCCTGTTGGTGACTGGCTTGATCAACGTGCGGGTGCTCACTGGGCAACTGTGGCCCACGCCGCTGTTCCAAGGGTTTGCCTTGATTTTGCTGATCAAGGTGGGGCTGGTGCTGGGCATGCTCGGGTTGGCGCTGTTGAACCGGTTGCGTATCAAGCGCTGCGAACAGCGCCTGGGCAGTTTGAGAGCCAGTGTGATGATGGAGTGGCTGCTGGGCCTTGCAGCCGTGGCGGCAGTTTCCCTGCTTGGCACCCTGCCGCCGATGGTCATGGCTGGCTGAAAAGTCTTGTGCAATGCAATCAATGTGGGAGCTGGCTTGCCTGCGATGGCGGTGGATCAGTGACTGCATACTGTCTGATTCGCCGCCATCGCAGGCAAGCCAGCTCCCACACTGACCGTGCCCCATCAGTTGAATCGTTTCACCCAAGTCATCGTATAACTTCTGCTTGACACGCCCTCAAAACCCCGCAAATATCGCGCTCAATGTTGTACGACAACGTATAACAAATAATAAAAACAACAAAACAAAGGGAGCCTCACTGTGAGTCAATCCGCCCGTCATTCTTGCACGCGCCTGGGCCTTCTCGGTCTCGGCAGCCTGGCCGTCACCCTGCCGCTGGGCGTCAACGCCGAAGGTTTTATCGACGACGCCAAGGCCACGCTCAACCTGCGTAATGCCTACTTCAATCGCAACTTCACCAACCCGACCAACCCCCAGGGCAAGGCCGAAGAGTGGACGCAGAATTTTATCCTTGATGCCAAGTCCGGCTTTACCCAGGGCACGGTCGGTTTCGGGATTGACGTGCTGGGCCTGTATTCGCAAAAGCTTGATGGCGGCAAAGGCACCGCCGGCACCCAACTGTTGCCGGTGCATGACGATGGCCGCCCCGCCGACAATTTCGGGCGTCTGGGTGTCGCGCTGAAAACCAGGCTGTCGAAGACCGAGTTGAAGGTTGGCGAATGGATGCCGGTGCTGCCGATCCTGCGTTCCGATGATGGCCGCTCCCTGCCCCAGACCTTTCGTGGCGGCCAGGTCACCTCCAATGAAATCGCCGGCCTGACGCTCTACGGTGGCCAGTTTCGCGGCAACAGCCCACGCAACGACGCGAGCATGGAAGACATGTTCATGAACGGCAAAGCCGCGTTCACTTCGGACCGTTTCAACTTCGGCGGCGGCGAATACACCTTCAACGACAAACGTACCCAGGTCGGCCTGTGGTACGCCGAACTGACTGATATCTACCAACAGCAGTACCTCAACCTCACCCACAGCCAGCCGCTGGGCGACTGGACTCTGGGCGCCAACCTCGGGTTCTTCAACGGCAAGGAAGACGGCAGCGCCCTGGCCGGCGACCTCGATAACAAGACCCTGTTCGCTCTGCTCTCGGCCAAATACAACGGCCACACCTTCTACGTTGGCCTGCAAAAACTCAGCGGCGACAGCGCCTGGATGCGCATCAACGGCACCAGTGGCGGCACCCTGGCCAACGACAGCTACAACGCCAGCTACGACAACGCCAAGGAAAAGTCCTGGCAGGTGCGCCACGACTTCAACTTTGTGGTGCTCGGCGTTCCAGGGCTCACCCTGATGAACCGCTATATCAGCGGCAGCAATGTACACACCGGAGCGATCACCGACGGCAAGGAGTGGGGACGTGAGTCGGAGTTGGCCTACACGGTGCAGAGCGGTGCGCTGAAGAACCTCAATGTGAAGTGGCGCAACTCGACCATGCGTCGGGATTTCAGCAATAACGAGTTCGATGAGAACCGGATTTTTATCAGCTATCCGATTTCGTTGTTGTAGCTCCAAAGGCAAATCCGATCTCTAAGGTGCCACCTATCCATGTGGGAGCTGGCTTGCCTGCGATAGCGGTGGGTCAGTTACCACATCCTTTTCATACTCACCGCTATCGCAGGCAAGCCAGCTCCCACCTTTGATCTCATGTGCCTGGAAGGACGTTGACAACACCAGGAATCCCTAACACTATTTCCCCATAGTCATACGACAACCTACAACAAAAATCTGGAAGGCCCATGACCACCACCACCCCCGCTCCCTTCAACCGTCTGTTGCTAACTGGTGCCGCCGGCGGCCTGGGCAAAGTCCTGCGCGAACGCATGCGTCCTTATGCCCAGGTGCTGCGCCTTTCGGATATCGCTGAAATGGCCCCCGCCACCGATGCTCGCGAAGAGGTACACACCTGCGACCTGGCCGACAAACACGCCGTGCATCAGTTGGTAGAGGGCGTCGACGCCATCCTGCACTTTGGCGGCGTTTCGGTGGAGCGCTCGTTCGAAGAAGTACTGGGCGCGAATATCAGTGGCGTGTTCCATATCTACGAAGCCGCCCGCCGCCACGGGGTCAAGCGGGTGATCTTCGCCAGTTCCAATCACGTGATCGGTTTCTACAAACAGGGCGAGCAACTTGACGCCCATTCCCCGCGCCGCCCGGACAGTTACTACGGCCTGTCCAAGTCCTACGGCGAAGACATGGCCAGTTTCTACTTCGACCGTTATGGCATCGAGACCGTGAGCATCCGTATCGGCTCCTCGTTCCCGCAACCGCAGAACCGAAGGATGATGCACACCTGGCTCAGCTTCGACGACCTGACCCAACTGCTCGAACGGGCGCTGTACACGCCCAACGTCGGCCATACCGTGGTGTACGGCATGTCGGCCAACCTCGACACCTGGTGGGACAACCGCTACGCCGCGCACCTGGGCTTTGCCCCCAAGGACAGCTCCGAAGTGTTCCGCGCCCAGGTCGAAGCCCAACCGCCCGTGGCCGCCGATGACCCGGCCAAGGTCTACCAGGGCGGTGCGTTCTGCGCGGCGGGGCCGTTCGGTGACTGAGTGCCCAGCAACCCAAGGGAATGACTATGCCTGCTGAATTGATTGTCGATGCCCGCAATGCCGTGGGCGAATGCCCGGTGTGGGTGCCTGAAGAAAACGCGCTGTATTGGGTGGATATCCCCAACGGTGGCTTGCAACGCTGGAACGCCGCCACCGGCCATCTGGCAGCGTGGAAAGCCCCAGAGATGCTCGCCTGTATTGCGCGCACTCAAGCAGGCAATTGGGTCGCCGGCATGCAAACCGGCTTCTTCCAACTCACGCCCCACAACGACGGCAGCCTCGACACCGTGCCGCTGGCCAGCCTCGAGCATTCGCGCAAGGACATGCGTTTGAACGATGGCCGCTGCGATCGCCAGGGCCGTTTCTGGGCCGGCAGCATGGTGCTGGACATGGGCTTGAACGCCGCCGATGGTGTCCTTTATCGCTATGGGTCAGGGGCTGCGCCCCACGCGCAACTGGACGGGTTCATCACCCTCAACGGCCTGGCCTTCAGCCCCGATGGCCGCACGATGTACGCTTCCGATTCGCACCCGAAGGTGCAAAAGGTCTGGGCGTTCGACTACGACATCGAGACCGGCACACCGTCCAATCGCCGCCTGTTCGTTGATATGAACGACTTCCCCGGGCGGCCCGACGGTGCAGCCGTGGACGCCGAGGGCGGCTACTGGATCTGCGCCAACGACGCCGGGTTGGTTCACCGTTTCACCCCGGACGGTCGCCTGGACCGCTCCCTGAGCGTGCCCGTGAAAAAACCCACCATGTGCGCCTTCGGTGGCAGCCGCCTGGACACTCTGTACGTCACCTCCATCCGCGACGACCCGAGTGAACAGTCGCTGTCTGGTGGCGTGTTCGCCCTCAACCCCGGCGTCCAAGGACTGCCCGAACCCCGCTTCATCGTTTAATCGCTGTGCCTTGAATACAACAATAACAAGACAGGAGTGACTTCCATGGACTTCAAACGCACCTTGCTCGCCGCTGCAATCTTCACCCTCAGCAGCGCAGCCCACGCGCTGGAAATCAAGTTCGCCGATATCCACCCCGCTGGCTACCCCACCGTGGTCGCCGAAGAGAACATGGGCAAGGCCCTGACCAAGGCGAGTAACGGCGAGCTGACCTTCAAGTACTTCCCCGGCGGTGTGCTGGGCTCCGAGAAGGAAGTGGTCGAACAGGCCCAGGTCGGCGCCGTGCAAATGACCCGCGTCAGCCTCGGCATCGTCGGCCCGGTGGTGCCGGACGTGAACGTGTTCAACCTGCCGTTCGTATTCCGCGACCAGGCGCATATGCGCAAGGTCATCGATGGCGAGATTGGCGACGAGATCCTCGCCAAGATCACCAACTCCGAGTTCGGCCTGGTGGCCCTGGCCTGGATGGATGGCGGCACGCGCAATCTCTATACCAAGAAACCGGTGCGCAAGATCGAAGACCTCAAGGGCATGAAGATCCGCGTGCAAGGCAACCCGATTTTCATCGAAGCTTTCAACGCCATGGGCGCCAACGGCATTGCCATGGACACCGGCGAGATCTTCAGCGCCCTGCAGACCGGGGTCATCGACGGCGCGGAAAACAACCCGCCGACCTTGCTGGAACACAACCACTTTCAGAACGCCAAGTACTACACCCTCACCGAACACCTGATCCTGCCTGAACCCATCGTGATGTCGAAAATCACCTGGAACAAGCTCGACCCCGCCCAGCAGGACATGGTCAAGGCCGCTGCCAAGGCCGCCCAGGCCGACGAGCGCGTGCTCTGGGACGCCAAGTCCGCCAGCAGTGAAGAGAAACTCAAGAAGGCCGGCGTGGAGTTCATCACCGTCGATAAAAAGCCCTTCTATGAGGCCACCGCCCAGGTGCGTGCCAAGTACGGTGCGCCGTATGCGGACATGATCAAGCGCATCGACGCGGTTCAATAACCTCCCCTGCCCCTGCATAAGGCCCGGCGCGGTCGGCATCGACGCGCCCGGTCACGGTGAACGCCATGAAGACTTTACTGCTGCGCTTCAATGACCGCCTTTACATGACCTGTATCTGGGTCGCCGGCCTTTCGGTCCTGGGGGTGGCCTTGATCATTCCCTGGGGTATCTTCACCCGCTACGCCCTCGGTACCGGTTCCAGCTGGCCGGAGCCCACCGCCATCCTGCTGATGCTGGTGTTCACCTTTATCGGCGCCGCTGCCAGTTACCGTGCCGGCGCGCACATGTCGGTGGCGATGATCACTGACCGCTTGCCGCCCGTCCAACGCCGCCTCGTCGGCATCCTCTCGCAACTGCTGATGGGCACCATCTGCGTGTTCATGACGATTTGGGGCACCAAGCTGTGCCTGTCCACCTGGAACCAATTCATGAGCGCCATCCCTACCCTGCGCGTAGGCATCACCTATATGCCGATCCCGATTGGCGGCGTGCTGACCCTGGTGTTCGTGGTCGAAAAGCTGCTGTTCGGTGACCAGAGCAACCGCAAGGTGGTGCGCTTCGACTTGGTTGAAGAAAACGAAGGGGCCGCCTGATATGGACGCATTGATTCTGTTGGGCAGCTTTGTTGTATTGATTCTGATCGGCATGCCGGTGGCCTACGCGTTGGGGCTGTCGGCGCTGATTGGCGCGTGGTGGATCGACATCCCGTTCCAGGCCCTGATGATTCAGATTGCCGGTGGGGTGAACAAGTTTTCGCTGATGGCGATTCCGTTCTTCGTGCTGGCCGGGGCGATCATGGCCGAGGGCGGTATGTCGCGGCGCCTGGTGGCCTTTGCCGGGGTGCTGGTGGGCTTTGTGCGTGGCGGGTTGTCTCTGGTCAACATCATGGCTTCGACGTTTTTTGGCGCGATTTCCGGCTCATCCGTGGCCGATACCGCCTCGGTCGGCTCGGTGCTGATTCCGGAAATGGAACGGCGGGGTTATCCGCGCGAATTCGCCACCGCCGTGACCGTCAGCGGTTCGGTGCAGGCGCTGCTGACGCCGCCCAGCCATAACTCGGTGTTGTACTCACTGGCGGCGGGCGGCACGGTCTCCATCGCCTCGCTGTTCATGGCCGGTGTGGTGCCGGGCTTGTTGATGAGCGCGTGCCTGATGGTGCTCTGCCTGATCTTCGCGAAAAAGCGCGACTACCCCAAAGGCGAAGTCATCCCCTTGAAGCAGGCGCTGAAGATCGCCGCCGATGCGCTCTGGGGCCTGATGGCCATGGTGATCATCCTCGGCGGCATCCTCTCGGGCATCTTCACCGCCACCGAGTCGGCGGCGATTGCGGTGTTGTGGGCATTCTTCGTGACCATGTTCATCTACCGCGACTACAAATGGCGCGAGCTGCCCAAGCTGATGCACCGCACGGTGCGCACCATTTCCATCGTGATGATTCTGATCGCCTTCGCCGCCAGCTTCGGCTACATCATGACCCTGATGCAGATCCCGGCGAAGATCACCACGCTGTTCCTGACCCTGTCGGACAACCGCTACGTGATCCTGATGTGCATCAACGTCATGCTGTTGTTGCTGGGCACGGTGATGGACATGGCGCCGCTGATTCTGATCCTCACGCCGATCCTGATGCCGGTGATCCTGGGCATCGGCGTCGACCCGGTACACTTCGGCATGATCATGCTGGTGAACCTGGGCATCGGCCTGATTACCCCGCCGGTGGGCGCGGTGCTGTTCGTTGGTGCGGCGGTGGGCAAGACCAGTATCGAGAAAACCGTGAAGGCACTGCTGCCGTTTTATGCGGTGTTGTTCTTGGTGCTGATTGCGGTGACCTACATCCCGGCGTTGTCGCTGTGGTTACCCCATTTGGTGCTGTAAACCTTCTTTCAGAAACAAAAGTGAGCAACTGTGGGAGCTGGCTTGCCTGCGATAGCGGTGTATCAGTCACGGATGCATTGACTGACAGGTCGCTATCGCAGGCAAGCCAGCTCCCACACTTGCATCCTCAGTGTTTGTTTTGACTTCATCAGGCAGGTCAATCGTGATTGAGCTTTCGGATCAATTCACCCATCTGGTGCTCGCCCCCGCCATCGGCGGCAGCCTCGTCAACTGGACGGTGCGCGCCACCGGGCAGCCGCTGTTACGGCACAGCGATGCACAGGCGATCAATACCGGGCTGCCGGGCAAGCTGGGTTGCTATCCCTTGGCACCCTGGTCCAACCGAATCGCCCAAGGCGGGTTCGACAACCCCGGTGGTTGGCTGGCACTGGCAGCTAATAGCCTCACTGATCCTTTACCGATTCACGGCTCGGCCTGGCAGCAGGCATGGCAGGTGGTGAGCCATACCACGCATGAAGTGGTGCTGGAATTGGAATGCGCCACACCCTTCGCCTATCACGCCCGCCAGCGGTTGCGCTTGAACAACGGTGAGTTGAATATTCAATTGTGTGTAACTCACTTGGCCGAGCAACCCGCGTGGCATGGGCTGGGCTTGCATCCGTACTTACCGCGCCGGCCGGGTACGCGGCTACAGGCCAGGGCTGGGCACGTGTGGATGAGTGATGCAGCCAAGCTGCCCACCGAGTTGGCACCGGTTCCCGAGGCCTGGGATTTCCGGCAACTCAAAGGTTTGCCAGAGGGGCTGGTGGACAACGGCTTTTGCGGCTGGGATGGGCACTGCCTGATCGAACAACCGGAGCTTGGCTACCGTCTCGAATGCCAGGCCAGCGGCGCCGATTATTGTTGTACTGCCCGCCGGGGTTGGAGTTTTTCTGCATCGAGCCGGTGAGCCATCCGGTGAATGCCCATCACCTGGCGGGCAAGCCTGGCCTGAAGCTGTTGGAGCAAGGCCAGTCAACCCACCTCAATTTCAACCTGAAATACACGCCAAGCGTGCCAGTGTCAGGGCGGTGAATTTTTGAGACGCCCTGCCGTGTCGATACTCACCACCACCGACAACCCCGGCCGCAAGCGCTCACTCTCGGCTTGATCCGGATCCACGGTGATGCGCACGGGCACCCGCTGGGCGATCTTGACGAAGTTGCCGGTGGCGTTGTCCGCCTGCAACAGGCTGAACTCGGAACCGGTGGCCGGGGAAATATGCTGCACCGTGCCATGGAATTTGCGGTGGTTCAGCGCATCCACGGTGAACGTCACCGGCTGGCCGACCTGCACATTGTCCATCTGGGTTTCTTTCATATTGGCAATCACCCACAACTGCTTGGGCACCAGGGCCATCAGTTGCGCGCCGGAATTGACATAAGCGCCCAGGCGCACGCCAATCTGCCCCAGCTGACCATCCCGTGGCGCCGTGATGCGGGTATTGGACAGGTCGATGCGCGCCAGTTCCACTGCCGCCTCGGCACTCGCGACAGCTGCCTCCAGGGAGCCGCGGTTGACGATCACCGTCTGCAAATCCTGGCGCGCAATTTCCAGGCTGGCCTGGGCCTGGGCCACGGCAGCGATGGTCTGCGCGTTGGCGGCACGGGTCACGTCCAGTTCGCGTTTGGACACCGAACCATCGCTGATCAGTTCTTCATTGCGGCGCAAATCCGCAGTGCTCTTGCGTGCCTGAGCCTGACTGTCGACCAACGCGGCCTGGCGCAGCTTGATGGTCGCTTCGGCGCTGTTGCGTTGCTGCACCACGTTGGCCAACGAGGCCTTCTGCACCGCCAGTTGTGCCAGGGCCTGGTCGAGGCGTTGCTTGTAGATACGGTCATCCAGGCGCACCAGCAGGTCGCCGGTCTTGACGTACTGGAAGTCCTGCACCGGCACTTCGAACACATAGCCACTGAGTTGCGGGCCGATAATCGTCACCTGCCCACGCACCAGGGCGTTTTCCGTGGTTTCCACCGCGCTGCTGAACGGCGGCAGTTGCCAGGCGTACAACACGATCAGCACACCGATGATGGCGATGGCGGCAAAGCCCAGGGACGAGATGATCCGCACGCGCAAGGGCCGCAATTGGGTGGGCACCGCGCCCGGTGGCGTGCTGCCTTCCGGCGTGGCGGCAATGGCAGTCGTGGTGGTGGTTGAAGGTTCAGTCATGAAGTCGCGCCGCTGGGTTGAACAGGAGGAGTTGCCTTGGTAGTGCTCATCAGCCACAGGCTGCGGGTGAAGATCCACAGCATGGTCAGGATCGCGATAATCGCGATCAGCATGAAGACATCGTTGTAAGCCATGACGTTCGCCTCACGGGTGGCCGCCGTGGCCAGGCTGCGGATGCCCATGAGGTTGCGCAGTTCCGGGTCAGCGACGATCTTGCCATAGGCCGCCCCACCACTCTGCACCCGCGCCGCCACAAGCGGATCGATCAGGGTCAGGTGCTCGACGATCATGCTCGAATGATACTTCTCGCGCACGATCTGGAAGGTGCCCAGCAACGCCGCGCCGATCAGGCCGCCAAGGTTCTGGCAGATCCCGAACATCACCGAGAAGCTCACCAGGTTGCGCGGGTTGGTCAGTACGTTTTTGGTGCCCAGCACCATGGTCGGCCCCAGGAAGAATGTACCGCCGAAGCCTAGCAGGAACTGGCTGATATAGAGGTTCTGCGGACGGGTCAGGTTGCTGGAAAAACTGTCCATCACCGAACCGGTCGCCATCAGCGCCAGGGAGATGATCAGCGGCATCAGCAAATGCGCCGGGTTGATCGTCAACGCGCTGACCACCAGCCCGGCAATCGCCCCGGCCAGCATCACCACGTACAGGGTGTGCATCTGCTGGTAGCTCATGTTCAACATCTGCATGAACCCCACCGCACCGGTGGATTGCTCGGACAGCACCATGCGAATCAGCACCACCGCCAACGCCAGGCGGATCATCACGCCGCTGCCCAGCCAGCGCGTCATCAGCATCGGGTTGCTGCGGTTATGCTCGATGGCGAGCCCCGCCATGATCAGCACCAGGGAACAGGCGGAGGCCACGCCGATCCACGGCGCTTCCAGCCACCAGTCAATACGCCCCAGGGACAGCACAGCGCAGAGCAAGGCTACGCCGCTGGCGAGGATGGCAAAGGTTAGAAAATCGAGTTTTTCAAAGGTCTTGAAGCGATCACCCGGCGGCAGCTTGAGCAGGAACACGCAGCCCAGGCAGATCAGCGCCAGGCCCAGTTCGAACAAATACAGCCCGCGCCATTCAGCGATTTGCAGCAAGTCTTCGGAAAACAGCCGCGCCAGCGGTAACGCCAACTGCGCGGTGCCCAGCCCCAGTACCAGCGCTTTCAGCCGCCACTTGGCCGGGAATGCCTGGATCATGTAGTACAAGCCCAACGAACTCAGCGCCGCGCCCACCATACCGTGGGCGGCCCGTACCGCAATCGCCGAACTGAGGTCATTGACGAACAAGTGGCCGAAGGTCACCAGCGCGTAGAGCACCAGGAACACCTCGGTAAACGCACGCAGGCCGAACTGCTGGCGAAACTTCACCAGCAGTAGGTTCATGCACACGTTGGTCATCACATAGGCGGCGGGCAGCCAGGCCATTTCCGCGGTGGTCGCGCCCAGGGCGCCTTGCAGGTATTGCAGGTTGGCGATGACCAGGGCGTTACCCAAGCCGCCGGTGATTGCCACCAGCACGCCGACCAGCGCGAAGAGCCAGCGCTTATGCGTAGGGTGCAGCGGCGTCGACGGCGAGCCAGGCAGGCTCGGCCGCTCGTGGGGTTGCCAGGTGTGGGGGGTGTATTTATCCATTCGGTGACCTTGGTAAGCCGGGGTGCAAGGCCGGTGAATCCGTTACACAGAGGAACAGTAACCTGAGAGGCGTTCATCTTGCCATCTCGTGGACGCATTTGATCCCCAGGCAGACACAGCTAAATGTGGGAGCGGGCTTGCTCGCGAATGCGGTAGATCAGTTGCTGATGCATTGACTGACACGACGCCTTCGCGAGCAAGCCCGCTCCCACACTGCAATCCATGCCGTTCTTAGAGAGAGGCTTTAAGCAACATACCGACTGCCACCACCACACACAGGCTAGCAAACCCCACTTGCAAGGCCCGCGCGGGAATCACCGAACACAACCGCCGTCCTGCCAACATGCCGACGATACTCGCGCCGATAAACACCCAGCCCACCGGTTCGATACTCACGCCCGCATGAAACGCACCGGCCACGCCGATCAGCGACAGCAGGCTGACCACCATCAACGACGTGGCGACGATGCCACGCATCTGCACATCGGTGAGCTGCTTGAACGCCGGTACGATCAGGAAGCCGCCGCCCACGCCCAACAACCCCGACACGGCGCCGGTCACCGCACCCAATGCGGCCAGGGTGGCGCTGCACTTGGCGGTCCAGGCCAGGCGCCCGGTCTGCTGGTTGAGCATGCAGTTCTTCTGGCCCCACGACGCCGAACCATGGTCACTCGGCCCGGCCTCGCGCTTTTCCCGTTGCAGCATGCGCCAGGCCACCAGCACCATCAGCGCGCTGAACAGTCCCATCAGCACCGGCTCCGACAGTTGATGGGCGACGAACACACCCAACGGCGAAAACAACGCGCCAAGCAAGGCGATCAGCAACGCCGCGCGATACCGCACCAGGCCATGGCGCAAGCCATCAATGGCCCCCACCGCTGCCGCCGCACCCACCGCCAGCAACGACACGGGCGCGGCCTGGGTCATGGTCAAGCCCAGCCCCAGCACCAGCGCCGGCACCCCGAGGATGCCGCCGCCCGCGCCGGTCAGGCCCATGACCAGGCCCATCAATACACCCAACACACTGGCCAGCAGCATTCAGTCCACCTTGCTCAGACGGGTCAGCCACTCGCGGCCCTTGAGCATACCGTTCCAGTAGAACCACGGCAGCAGCGTGGCCTTGAGGAACCACATCGAACGGCGCGCCTGCGTGGGATCGAGGGGAAAGGTCGGCAGCAATTTGCCGCCGTAACCAAACTCGGCCAGCACCACCTTGCCCTTCTCCACCGTCAGTGGGCAGGAACCGTAGCCGTCGTATTTGAGCGGCAATGGCGCCTGTTTGCGCAGGGCCAGCAGGTTTTCCGCCACCACCACGATTTGCTTGCGCACCGCCGCAGCAGTCTTGGCGTTGGTGGTGCCGCACACATCCCCAAGGCCGAAGATATGTGGGTAGCGCAGGTGTTGCAGGCTTTGGGGGTTCACTTCGCACCAGCCGGCGGCATCGGCCAGCGGGCTCTGGCGGATAAAGTCCGGGGACAACTGCGGCGGTACGACGTGGAGCATGTCGAAGGTTTTCTCTTCGACCGTCGCGTTGCCTTGGGCGTCTTTGACTTCAAACCAGGCTTTGCGCGCCGGGCCGTCGACTTTCACCAGGTTGGAATTGAACGCCAGGCGAGCGTTGTATTTTTCGACGTACTTCATCAGCGGCGGCACAAAGGTTGGCACACCGAACAACGCGGCACCGGCCAGGTTGAATTCGACGTCGATGTGTTTGAGGTCGCCCTGCTTGAGCCAGTGGTCGCAGGACAGGTACAGGGCTTTTTGCGGCGCGCCGGCACATTTGATCGGCATCGCCGGCTGGGTGAACAACGCCTTGCCACCCTTGAGTTGCTGCACCAACTGCCAGGTATACGCGGCGTGCTCGTAGCTGTAGTTGGAGGTGACACCGTGCTGGCCAAGGGTGTCCTGCAGGCCTTCGATTTTTTCCCAGGCCAGGCGCAGGCCGGGGCAGACGATGAGGTTCTTCCAGGTGACGCGCTGGCCGCTGTCGAGCACCAGCGTATTTTCATCGGGCAGCACTTCGCTGACGGCGGCCTGCACCCAGCTGACGCCATTGGGCAGCACATCGGCCAGGGGCCGGCGGGTCTTGTGCAGGTCGTAGGCGCCGCCGCCGACCAGGGTCCAGGCCGGTTGGTAGCAGTGGTAGTCGTTAGGTTCGATGAGGGTGATGTTCAGCTGCGGGTCGCGCTTGAGCAGGCTGGCCAGCAGGCCGATGCCTGCCGAGCCGCCGCCGATGACTACGATATCGCCACTGATGGTGGGTCCCCAGTGTTGTTCGGTCATTGTCTACTGCCTTTTTGAGTCAATGCACACAAGGGTCGCTGCCGGATGGCGTCACGCCCAGCTTTTTATGACCGCGCCGCAATACAGCCCGGACAGGGTTTTCATCACTTGAATCACTTCGTGGCTGGCCAGCCCGTAGAAAATGTATTTGCCTTCCCGACGGGTGGCGACCAACCCTTCATCGCGCAAGATGCCCAACTGTTGTGACAGGGTGGGCTGGCGTACCCCGGTCAGAGCTTCCAGCTCGCCGACGTTGCGCTCGCCCTGGGTCAACTGGCACAGGATCAACAAGCGGTCTTCATTGGCCAGGGCCTTGAGCAAGGCACAGGCCTTGGACGCCGATGCACGCAGCTGGGCGACCTCGCCCTCACTCAACGTAGATTCCATTTGCCTCGGGTCCTTTAAGTCACTTAAGCTCAAAACATTATGTGTAAACGTAAACTGATTGTAACCAATTTTTTCTTCAGCAGAGACAGCCGCCATGCCAGCGTTGATTCAAGCCTTTCTGGATGACGCATCGTCGACCTACACCTATATCGTCTATGAAGCCGATGGCGGCCCTTGCGCCATCGTCGACTCGGTGCTCAATTACGACCCGGCCTCCGGGCGCACCGACACGACGCAAGCCGACAAGGTGATCGCCTTTGTGCGCGAGCATGGCCTGCACGTGCAATGGCTGCTGGAAACCCACGCCCACGCTGACCACCTGTCCGCCGCGCCCTACCTGCGTCGCACCTTGGGCGGCAAGATCGCGATAGGCGAATCGATCAGCAAGGTGCAGGGCGTGTTCAAAAACCTGTTCAACCTCGAGCCGGAATTTCGCGTGGACGGCTCGCAGTTCGATCACCTGTTTGCGCCGGATGACATCTTTCATATCGGCAACTTGAAGGCCCAGGCGTTGCATGTGCCCGGACACACCCCCGCCGACATGGCCTATTTGATCGATGGCCGCTTGATCCTGGTGGGCGACACCCTGTTCATGCCCGACGTCGGTACCGCCCGTTGCGACTTCCCCGGCGGCGATGCGCGGCAGTTGTACGCGTCGATGCGCAAGCTGTTGGCGTTCCCTTCAGACACCAAGCTGTACGTGTGTCATGACTACCCGCCCGAGGGTCGAGAAGCCAAATGCCAGACCACCGTGGCGGAACAGCGGGCGGGCAATATCCATGTGCATGACGGCGTGGATGAAGCGGCGTTTGTAGAGATGCGCACCCAGCGTGATGCCGGGTTGGGAATGCCGACCTTGTTGCTGCCGGCGATCCAGGTGAATGTGCGAGCGGGGAATATGCCGCCGGCGGAAGAGAACGGCGTGACGTACCTGAAAATCCCCCTCAACCAACTCTAGAAACACCGATCCCCTGTGGGAGCTGGCTTGAACTGCGATAGCCATAGGTATCTACACAACTTTTTAGGCTGTCGCAGCAAACGGTAACCACGATGCGAAGCGAGCCGCTCTTGATCTTGATCTTGATCTGCTGTTGATCTTAGGCGCCCCGTTAAACCACGATGGCCGGAATTCGACAGGGATTTGGGGGGTAAACCGGCAGGGATGCCGGTTTAGCCGCCCCGCGCCATGGATGGCGCGTGGCGGCTAAACCG
>NZ_MPOR01000030.1:0-61342 GCF_001896155.1 Pseudomonas sp. FSL W5-0203 | reverse complement strand
CTCTTCAACGCTGAGTTCGGTATAAGACATAGGGGCAGCACCGTACCGGAAAGGTCAGGTGTTGCACTCAGTTTTTGCCGCCGCCCTCATAAACTCGTCATTCACATAGGAAATATTCCCATTCGTATCCGTAGCAGAGATCAATCGCTGCTGGACTGGAAATATTTGTTCAACGGTTGTGACAGGCAGGTTCGAGCGCAAGATGAGTCTCCATGAGCAATAATGGCATTATGCCATAAGGCGTGACTAACGGGTCATGCGAAATAAAGGGAAATCACAGAGCACTGAGATGTTTGTACGCTAAGCCATGGTTCTCAGCTGCAACCATTATCTGACACTGGTGACTTCGGTTGAAGTCCCCCTGCCAGTGCGAATTAGGTTTTGTACGAAAAGTCGTTGTGGCTAAAATTGCCGCCATGACCGGTTGGAGGCCCGTATGGCAAGGCGTTACGAACTTTCTGATGCGTCATGGGAGCTGATCAAGGATTTGGTTTCTCCAGAACAGAAAATGGGCCGTCCTCGCAACGATGATCGTCAGGTTCTCCACGGAATTCTGTGGATCCTGTGCTCGGGCGCTCCCTGGCGCGACCTGCCTGAACGCTTTGGGCCTTGGTCAACGGTGTATCAGCGTTTTCGTGACTGGCGCGACGACGGCACATTCGAGCGAGTACTGGAGCGTCTGCATATTCGGCTGAACCGGGAAGGACTGATCGACTTGGACACCTGGATGATCGACTCCACCGCAGTACGAGCAACCCGAGCCTCTTCAGGCGCCGGGAAAAAGGGGGGCCTGAAGAACCGTTAGACCATGCCTTCGGGCGCAGTCGAGGCGGTCTGACCACCAAGATTCACATGGTGTGCGATGCCAATGGCGTGCCATTGCATTTCAGGCTTTCACCAGGACAAGCCAGTGATGTCTCCCACGCTCAGCCGCTGCTGGATGCTGTAAGAATTGCTGGCAAGCCAGGACGACCGCGTAAACGTAGCCGGTGGTTGCTGGCTGACAAGGGATACGATGCCGAGCACCTGCGCCAGTACTGCGACCGTTACCGAATGCAGCCGGTAATCCCATTGCGCGCTATGCCGCGCAAACCTCGACCTGGCTTGCCCCGACTGTTTGACCGGCCCAAATACCGGCAACGGAACATCATTGAGCGGATGTTTGGCTGGCTGAAAGAAAATCGCAGGATCGGCACTCGCTATGACAAGCTGGCCAAGAGCTTTGCAGCCATGGTCACCTTGGCCTGCAGCCTACGTTGCATGCGGCAATACTTTTCGTACAAAGCCTAGTCAGAAATCTACAAACCAGTTGTAAAATCGATACCCCGCGATAACTGACACTGCGCATGTGGTTAGGCTCAATAGAGGCCATTGTCCTTCAACGCCCAGCCACCACTGCACTTTGAACAGAAACGCTCCCATCAACACACAGGCCAGAACACCTAGAGCCAGGCCAATTAACGCAAATAGCCGAGTCCCTAACCCCGGATTTCCGCCATGCCAATTCTCACTCAGGCAAAAGGGACAGTGATTCGACGAAGGCGAATAGCCCCAGAAGCCACGGCTATATGTCGCTCTCGGAACCATCGCTTTGCCACAGTTTTGACAGGTAACCATCGAGTGTTTCATACCGCACCTCAGCTCAGACGTCCTAGATGAGCCCATGGTGCGCGACCGCGGAAAAAACCCAATTGCGTGGCCCGAGCTACCCAGCGCCCCGGCCTGGGCTAGGATCAAACCCTGGTCGCCAGATAACCGATACCATGCTGTGCACGACCGACACCATCTAATGCCCGCCGGTGACTGGCTAGCTCCGCCTTGTCGCAGAACGATAATTCAGGACGCCAGTTCAACTCCTCAAATAGCCGTTCATCGAAAATATGTGCGCGGGGGCACTTATGGGGGCACTTACGCAGAATACAAACAAAAATGCATTTTAAAACAGTAACTTAGATACAAATATTTAATCCCCCCGGCACCACCACTTCGGGGGCGCGATACAGCGCGTTGGCCTCGCGCAATGCGTGCAGTTCGGCCAGCACATAACGTTTGCCTTCGCCGCCGGCGTCGCCAAACGCCTGGCGAATCCACGGTTCGCGGCCGTAGAACACACCGATATCGAAGTAGCGGCGAAACTCTTCCAGCAAGCGGTAATCATGGGAGTGATAAACCTGCGCACTCGCGGCATAGCGCACCTGGTAACCGGCCAGCAGCATGCGCGCGGCCACATAGGCGTCTTCACTGCCAATCACATCCTGGGGGAAACCGCCCACCGCGCTCAGGGCGCTGCGTCGGTACACCGAAAACGAGTCGGAGCTGAAGCAGGTCTTGATGCCCAGTTGCGCTGCATCGTCCAGGCGCTTGGTGCGGCTGGCCGCCGGGTAATTGAAATGCCGCGACTGCGCGCCGAGCACGCCGGCACCGGGGTGCGGGAGTTGCCGGCCGTAGGCCACGCCGTTGAGCGGGTCCAGTTGCAGCTCGTTGATCAGGTTGGCGAAGGTCTCGGCGGTGGCGGGGATCGCGTCCTGGGTCATCACGATCAAAGCGTCGCCGCCCACCTGCTCGCTGGCCCAGCGCCGGGTACCGCCGTGGTTGAAATCACGGGCGTCAATCACCTCCACGCGCGCGCCGAATTCACGAAAGCGCGCCACGGTGTCATCGCTCGATGCGCTGTCGACCACCAGCATTTCATCCGGCTGCAACGTCTGCATGCGCAGCGCTGGCAACAGGCGGTCCAGGTGGCTGGCCGCGTTGCGGGTGGGGATGATCAATGACGTACGCATCAGGGCTTCACTTCAACCGGCGCGCGGCCGTAGATGTCGTCATAACGCACGATGTCGTCTTCACCCAGGTACTCACCGCTCTGCACCTCGATCATCACCAGGTCGATGATGCCGGGGTTGGTCAGGCGGTGCTTGTGCCCGGCGGGAATGTAGGTGGACTCGTTCATGTTGAGCAGGATTTCGCGCTCGCCATTGGTGATCATTGCCGCGCCGCTGACCACCACCCAATGTTCGCTGCGGTGATGGTGCATTTGCAGGGACAGCGAACCTTTGGGCTTGACCACGATGCGCTTGATTTTGAACCGCGTGCTTTCCTCCAGCACCGTGTAGGTGCCCCACGGCCGGGTGACGGTGCGATGCAGGCTGAACGCCGGGTGATTCTGGCGCTTGAGTTCGGCAACGATATGCCGCACGTCCTGGCTGCGATGCGCGTCGGCGATCAGCAGGGCGTCGGGGGTGTCGACGATGATCAGGTCACGCACGCCCACCGCACCGAGTACCCGCTTGGGCGAGTCGATGTAGCAGTTATGCACGTCGTGCAGGATCGCCTCGCCGTTGATCTGGTTGCCATTGTCGTCACTGGGCGTGAGTTGGCGCAGGGCTTCCCAGGAGCCGATATCGCTCCAGCCAATGTCGCAGGGCACGACCGCGACTTGGGCGGATTTTTCCATCAGCGCTACATCGATGGAGATATCCGGCGCGGTGCCGAAACCTTCCGGGCTCAGCTCGCGCTGGCGACTGCTGCTGTTTTGCAGACTCTGGCTGTGCTCCAGCGCAGCGTTGGCCGCCTCTAAAACTGCCGGTGCGTGGCTGGCCAATTCTTCCAGCAGGGTGGCGGCCTTGAAGCAGAACATGCCGGCATTCCACAGGTGCTTGCCGCCGTCCAGGTAGCCTTGGGCGGTGGCCAGGTCGGGCTTTTCGACAAAGCGCTGCACCCTGAAGCCCGCGCCCAGGGCCGGCCCTTGTTCGATATAGCCAAAGCCGGTTTCTGCTCGGTCAGGCTGGATGCCAAAGGTCACCAGGTAACCGGCCTCGGCCAATGCGCGGGCTTTTTCCACCGCCTGGGCAAAGGCGCCTTCATCGAGGACCAGATGATCGGCCGGCATCACCAGCAACTGCGCATCTGCGCCAAAATGCTCCTGCACATGCAAGGCGGCCACGGCGATGGCGGCGGCGGTGTTGCGGCCAAACGGCTCCAGCAGCAGGTCGAGGCCCAGGCGCTGGGTGTTCACCGCGCGGTAGTCGTCCAGGGTGCGAAACAGCAGGTCGCGGTTGGTCACGGTCAGGATGCTGTCGACGCCCGGCAAGTGACTGGCCCGCAGGAAGGTCTTCTGCAACAGGCTCTGGTCGTCGCGCATGCGCATGAAGGGCTTGGGCATGTTCTGCCGCGAAACCGGCCACAGCCGCGTACCCGAACCACCGGAGATGATGCAGGGAATCAATCCGTTAAGTGGGTTCATCAATAGACTTCCTTGGTGGAAAGAACGGCCGGGACCGTCATGAAAACGATGTAGAGGTCCAGCCACACGGACCATTTGGCGATGTATTCCAGGTCGTATTCGACCCGTTTCTGAATCTTGAACAGCGTATCGGTCTCGCCGCGGTAACCATTGATCTGCGCCCAGCCGGTGATGCCAGGCTTGACCCGATGGCGTGAGCTGTATTCGCTGACCGCTTCCTCGAAAGGAATCCCGGCCGCCTTGGTGGCCGTGGCGTGGGGGCGCGGGCCGACCATCGACATATTGCCCAGCAGTACGTTGAACAGCTGGGGCAGCTCATCGATGCTGGTCTTGCGGATGATCCTGCCGACCCGGGTAATGCGCGGGTCCTGGCGCGTGGTCTGGTGCTCGGCGTTGAGGTCGGTCTGCTCGACGTACATCGAGCGGAACTTGAACACGCGGATCAGGTTGTCGTTGTAGCCATAGCGCTTCTGGCGAAACAGCACCGGGCCCTTGGAATCGAGTCTGATCGCGATGGCGGTCACCAGCATCACCGGCGACAGCAGCAGCAGGCCGATGCTGGCCAGCAGCAGGTCTTCGCAACGCTTGATAAAGGGCGACCAGCCTCGCAACGGCAACTGCGAGGTGTTGAACATCAGGATGCCGCCCACATCGGTGATTCGGTTATGGCCGTAGCGCAGGGCGGCCATGTCCGGCACCAGCATGACGTTCACCGACATCTGCCGCAGGCGCTTGACCAGCCCATTGATGCGCTGCTCGGCGGCCCAGGGCAGGGTGATCATCACCTGGTTGACCTGTTCGGAGCGGATCAGCTTTTCCAGGTCGCGGGTATTGCCCAGCAAGGGCAGGCGGCTCAACTCCTTGGGAATGCGCTCGGTACGGTCGTCGATAAAACCGATCAGGCCGGAGCGGATGTCACTGTTGCGCGACAGGTGTTCAGCCACATGCACGGCCGTGTCGGTAAAGCCCAGGATCACGGTGCGCTGGAGGAATTTGCCGTTGTCCATCAAATGGCGGTACAGGCGCAGCATCAGGATCCGCTCCACGCCAAACAGCAGCAGGCTCGCGGAAAACCAGAACACCAGGTTGCGTGGGCTCAACTGCGGGAACAGGAGCAGGATCTGGTACATGAACAACAGGATGCAAAACGCCGAGACCCAGGCCACCAGCATCACGCGAAAACGCAGGCGATTGCTGAACAGGTCATCGGAGTAAACCCCCAGGGCCTGGAACAAGATAATGGTCAGGATCGCAAAGAACGCCAGCAGGCCCAGGTAGTGAGTGCGCATGTGTTCTGCGACAGGGTCCGGGTAGAACAACAGGATGATCGCCGGCGAGATTGCGGTCAGCCCATGGATCAGTTTTACGAAAACGACAAAAAACTCAACGAAACCGGTGCGAGTCAAAAACAGGCTATCAACCGACGATTTACCGCGCATACATCAGATCCTCAATACACCACCAGAACGTTCCTATTCGTTTGCTCATCCATAAGGCAGGTATGCATTACAAGTGGTGCAAATCGAACGACTTCTGTTGCTGGGTAAACCGTAATGGCTGTCTAGACGCAGGCATTTACTGGGTGATGGCTAAATAGTGGCTTCATTGAGGATTTGTGTCAATGATTTGGCTTTTCGTCCGTTTTCTTCGGTGCCCCTCTCAATGCCTCCATGATATGACGGTTTGTTGACGTGTATGGCGGGTATTTCAGAATAATCGAGAATCGATGATGGCTTTTTGGAGTGTAGGAACAAACCTGGGGATTTGCCTGCCAGCGACGAAAAGCTTTTGCCGGCGGGAAGGAGGGGGCGGGACAAGGCTTTTTTGTAGGAGCGAGGACGCCTGGTTCTTGCTCGCGAAAGACGTCAACGATAACGCGTGCTTCCTGAATAAACGCGGCGTCTGTGAGTTTTTCGCGAGCAAGCTCGCTCCTACAGGAGGGGTATGCAGTGCTTAGAAGTTGCCTTTGAGGCTCAGCGTGAGGTTACGCGGCTCCCCGTAGAGGTTACCCCAGCCTGCTGTACCAACGGTCTGGTAGTAGTTTTTATCGAACAGGTTGTTGCCGTTGAGCGCCACAGTCCAGGTGTCGTCCACCTGATACGCAATGCGCGCACTCCACAACGCATACCCGGCCTGCTCCAGTTTGATGGTTTGCAGGCGGTAGTTACTGCTTTGGGCGTTGACGCCTGCGCCGACTGTCCATTTCGACAGCGCACCGTCCAACTGGTAGTCGCCCCACAAACGCAGCATATGCCGCGGTACGTAGGTGTTGGACACCGCGCCTTCGGCGGCACTGTCGATGTTTTTCAGGTTCTTGGTTTGCGTGTAGGTATAGCCGCCGAACACCTGCAGGCGTTCAAGCAATTCGCCGCTCAGCTCGGCCTCGACCCCTTGAGCGCGCACTTTGCCCGTGTCGGTGTAGCAGTAGCCGTCGGAGGAGCTGCCGCAGCGGGTCTCGAAATCGGTTTGGGCGGCGTTTTTTTCGATGGCGCGAAACAGCGCCAGGGAGCTGTTCAGGCGCCCGTCAAACCATTCGCCCTTGATGCCCAACTCATAGTTCTCACCCATTTTCGGCTTGAGGGCCGAACCGCTGACCGTAGCGTAGGAGCTTTGTGGCTGGAAGATATCGGCGTAGCTGGCGTACACCGAAAGGTTGTCATTGAGGTCGTAGATCAGCGCGGCAAACGGCGTGACCACCCCGGTTTCCTTGGTGCGTGCATCCTGGTCGGCCCACTCGCCCCAGGCCAGGTTCAGGGACTCACGGCGGTTTTCATACCAACTGACGCGACTGCCCAGAACCAGCATCAAAGGTTCGGCCAGACGCAGGCGCAAGGTGGCGTAGGCACCGTATTGAGTGGCGGTTTCCTTGACCGTGCCGCCACGGTACATGTTGGGCCAGAAGGTGTCGTCGGCAGGTTCCGGGAAGTGGTGGTTGGGGTTGAAGACGCTTTGGCGCTGGGGCAGGTTGCGGATCGCATAGACATCGTCCTGAGTGCCACGGCTGCCATTGGCGCCGAGGATCAACTCATGTTGCAGGCCAAAGGCTTCAAATTGACCGTCGATGTAGGCGTCCAGGCCGTAGTCTTTGTGATCGTAGTCCAGCAAGGCTGCGTAGCTGGTGAGCGTGGGGGCCGGGTTGCCATAGTCCACGGTGCTCTCGCTGGCGGCGTATTTGATGTCTTGCAGGTTGCGGCTATGCACGGCGCTGACTTTGAGCTTCCAGTCGTCGTTGAAGTGATGGATCAGATCGGCGAACAGCGTGGTGCGCTGGCTTTGCCAATCGTTCCAGGCCTGGCCAAGGCAGGTGGAGCGGCTCAGGCCGAGGCTTTTGCCGTCGCGATAACGCGGCAGGCCGCTCCAGCACGGCGTGGAGTCGACATCCTCATAGCTGGCTCCGAAGCCCAGGGTAGTGTCAGGGCGGACATCCATGTCCAGGGCCGCGTAAAACGCCTGGTCCTGACGCTTGGCAAGGTCCATGTACGAGCCACGATTCTGTTGGCTAACCGCCGTGCGGCCACGCACCGTGCCGCTGTCGTTCAACGGGCCGCCGGTGTCGAATTCGGCGTGATAGTTATCCCAGGTGCCCGCCGACAGGCCAAGGCTGGTGGTGGGCTTGTCCTGGGGCCGCTTGCGCACGAAGTTCACCGCACCACTGGCAGTGCCGGCGCCCTTGAGCATTCCGGCAGCGCCTTTAAGCACTTCCACACGGTCATAAATCGCCATGTTCGCGCTGAAACTGTCGGCTTGTATGTAGTCCTTGCCGATGTCCAGTGGTACACCATCGAACTGGTACTGGCCGAGCATCTTGAAGCCCCGGGAGTAAAAATACTTGCCGCCCATGGGCGATTCGTAGCTGGTGATCCCTGGGGTGCGCTCCAGCAATTGGTCGATGGTGGTGATGTTCTGGTCATCCATCAGCTTGCGTGTCATCACACTCACCGATTGCGGCGTGCGTCGCAGGCTGTGTTCGCCCTTGCCGATGGTCACCGCGCCGGTGGTGTAGGAGCCGCTGCCTTCGGTGGTGGCGCCCAGGCGCTCGCCGTTAATGGTGGTGGCGCCCAGGTTCAGGGTCGAGCTGTCGGCCTGTTGAGGTAACAGTAACCAAGCGTTCGGGCCCTGGCTCTGAGCCTGCAAGCCCTGGCCTTGAAGCAGTCGGCTCAGGGCCTGTTGTGGCTCCAGGGTACCGCTCAGCCCATCACTGCTTTTGCCGGCTACGCTGCCTGCGTCATACGACACGCTGATACCGGCCTGCCGTGCAAATTGATCGAGGGCGCCGGCCAGTGGGCCGGGGGCGATATTCCAGGTGCGCGTCTGGCGTTCGCCGCCGGTTGGCTGGGCACCGGCGGTATACGGAAGGGCAGTGGCCGCCAGGCAGGCGCCGAGGAGGGTCGCCTTGATGGCGTGCCTGAGAGGTGAACGCAGGGAGGGGAACGCTTGCATGACCGCGGGATGCTCCTGAAGGAAGTGGACAACACGGGCCTGTTGATCGGCCTTTCCTTACAGGTCGAATGGCAATGAGAATTCACCTCATTTATTTTTGGCCGGTCACGCGCGCGCGGAGACGGTCACCCAGTAACGGCTACGGTAGGTCACATCGATTGCCAGCGATTGCGCCACCAACTTGAGCACCTGGTCGGTGTCGTCCAGTTGGTAAGTGCCCGACACCCGCAGCCCCGCCACGGCTTCGCTGCAACGCAGCAACCCATTGCGATAGCGACCCAGCTCGGCCAGGAAGTCCTCCAGGCGCATATTGTGGGCGCTGATCACGCCGTCACTCCAGGCCCAAGGGTCCAGGCCGTTGTTGGGGGACGGGCGAATGCCGCTACGATTGAACATCACCTGTTCGCCCGGCTTGATCACTTGGCGTGCGGCGCCGTCATAGCGGTCGGTAAACACCGCCACTGCACCCTGTTGCACGGCCAGGAAGGTGCCTTGGGGTTCTTCGCGCACCAGCAAGCGCGTACCGAGGGCGCGCAGGTAACCATCGCGGGTATGCACCCATAGCGCACGGTGGTCGGCCCCGGTATTGATCAAAATTTCACCCTGGCGCAGGTTCACCAGCCGTTGTTCGGCGCCAGGAGTAATGTCGACGGCGCTGGCGCTGTTGAGCTGGACTTTGCTGCCATCCTCCAATGCTACCCAGCGCCGCTCGCCAGTGGCGGTGCGGTAGTCCGCCATTAAGGCGGGCAGGGGCGTGTAGTCGCGGCCAAGCCAGGCTAAACCTGCGGCGCCGGCAAACAGCCCGAGCAGTTTCAGGCTTTCACGACGGCTGATGTGCTGGCGTGCGCCGTCGAGTGCATGGCGACTGACATGCGCTGGCAAGTGGTTGAAATCGTCATTCAGGGTGGCGACCCGATGCCAGGCCTGTTGATGCGCGTCGCTGGTGTGCAGCCACTGTTCAAAGGCCGCGGTGCTGGCGTCGTCGGCGGTGTTATAGCGCAACTTGATCATCCACTGGATGGCCTGGTCGACCAGGCGCGAGTCAGGAGTCGGCATAGCGCAACCGGTAACAGGCGTGCAGCGCCTTGGACAGGTCGCGTTCCACCGTGGCCTTGGACACGCCCAGGCGCAAGGCGATCTGCGGGCAGGTCAGGCCGTCCAATTGGGCCAACAGGAACGCCTCGCGTACCCTCGGCTTGAGCTGGTCGAGCAGACGGTCAATGCGTTCCAGGCTGTCGAGGATCAGCCGCCGTGTTTCTTCGCTCGGCACCTCCATTTGCGCAAAGTGCGCCAGGCTTTCCAGGTAGGCGCGTTCCAGCTCGCGGCGCCGGTATTGGTCGATCATCAAGCTGCGTGCGATGCTGCTCAGATAAGCGCGCGGCTGCTGCAAAGTCTGTTGCTGACGCGCGTTGAGCAGGCGCACGAAGGTGTCCTGCGCGAGGTCAGCGGCGCGCTCATGGCAACCCGTGCGCCGGCTCAACCAGCCCCGCAGCCAGGAGTGGTGGGCTTGGTAAAGCTGGCCGATGGCAGCAGGGTCCAGTGGGTGATCGCTCGACATGGTCATCCTGGCGCAGCAGGCTTAATTGATAATGTTTCGCATTCTAGACGTTGGTCGTGGCATTCAGCAATCACTGGGTTCGCTGCGTGAGCAATGTATCCAGCACAATTTTTTGTAGGGGCTGGAAGCATCGATTAATCTGCAGTTTTTGCAGGTGGACGGTTCAAGCATGATCAGCCTTGTCACACTCGGCGTTTTTTCCGGCGCTGTGTTGCTGTTGCTGCTGTCACCGGGGCCGAACATGGCGTTTGTCATCAGCCAGGGTGTCACCCATGGCTGGCGCGGCGGTGTTGCCTCGGCCCTGGGCATCGGCGTGGCCGACCTGCTGCTGACGGCATTGACCGCCATGGGGGTGACGGCGGTGGTCGCCAGTTGGCCGCCGGCATTCGACCTGATCCGTTATGCGGGCGTGATCTACCTGCTGTGGCTGGTCTTCAAAACCTTGCAAAAACGCCCCAGCCTGGGCGCCGCTCACGTCGGCCGCGTGGCGTTGGGCCGGGTGTTTTTGCAGGCTATGTTCAACAGTTTGCTCAACCCCAAGGCGTTGTTGTTTTTCATGGTGTTCCTGCCGCAGTTTGTGCGGCCCGAGGCGGGGCCCATCGCCTTGCAACTGATGGTGCTGGGCGGCGTTCTGACGTTGATCGCGAGCGTGTTTCACATGCTATTAGGCCTGTTTGGCGGGGCGCTCAGCCGCTTTTTCGCCAAGCGCACCAAAAGCGCCTGGCTGCAGAAGTGGGGCTTGGCAGCGGTGCTGACGGCGTTGGCCGTGCGCTTGGCGGTGATGTCGCGTCCTGCCTGAATGACAGGCGGGAAGCCAAACGAGTTTCTTCGTGGCGAGGGAGCTTGCTCCCGTGACGGCCCGACAGCCGATGCTCATCTACCAGACACCCCGCAATCCAACTGTGGGAGCGGGCTTGCTCGCGAAGGCGGCCTAACAGGCGACGCAGTTATACCGAGAGCATATCCATTCCTGCGGTAACGGCTGGGTTCCGCCCTGACGGCGGCTCATTTTGCAAAAGCGGCAGAGTAAGCAACGCTCTTACCCCACCTGGGGTTCCTGCACTAACTGCTTTGGTGAGGTTACTGCGAGCTGAGCCAAGCTTCCATTTTCCCCAGATTCATTTCAGCAAGAAGTTTTGGCTTAGCCAACTCTAAAAACCTGAGTAGCTTTTGTCTGTCTCCAGGCGAGGTAAACCAGTCAGCTATTTCGACGTTACATTGCTTTGAATCGCTCAGCACCAACTTCACTATCATGTCCGCAGCGGCCCTCTGGTGATCGGCGATGTACAAGCGCCGCCCTTCAGCAGACCATGCACGTTTTGTGAGCTCATCGGTCACGTCTGTGATGCCAAGGTCGCCAAAATAGTCGGTGGTCTCAAGATAATGAATGCCTGCCAATGACACCTTGGCTACGCCGGATTCCCGATCAAAATAGGAAAGGAAATGCCACCCACCTGTGGTGCTTTCGGGATGAGGGAAATTGATGGCGGCTTTCCTTGTTATGTAGTGCTGATGCGAGACGCGTTTGAGGTCAAAGTCGAACTGAGGCTGTTTCCTTTCGGCTGACCTATGAGCGCCGTGGATTTGATGTCGTTCTTGAGCAAAGCTGGGCGAACAAATGTCCATTGGGGTCGCGAGAATGCTGAATATCTAGGCGTCTAAAGCATTGCTGGCTCATAGCCTAGTAATTATGGCATATAGCCGCTATAGAAGATGGCGCTGGCCTAGCTGGTGCTCAATTACTTTGCAGATACTCAAGCCTGAAGGTATGGGTGTCTAAAGCCAGGATTGCCTATGTCACAGGGACTGTCAGCCAGTATCAAACTAAAATATGCCGCTTTTTTGGTTGCTGCTAAAGAAGGGATCCGCATCTTCCAGTCTCTGTGCTCCGGGCCTTCGTCGCCAGGTTCTTTTGAGCCACTCACACCAGTCCTCATCGATAGTGACCACTTTGATCGCTACGAGCGCGAATTGCTCGGCGCACTTGAAAAGGATGAGGTTCTGAACATCGCACTTACCGGTGGATATGGAGCAGGTAAGAGCAGTGTCCTCAAGACCTTTTTTGAGCGACATCCAGAATTTCAAACGGCTTATGTTTCACTAGCGACCTTCAGCAAGGATGCACCTCCACCGTTGCCGGTTTCGGACGCTGAACTCTCTGAGACCTCAGCCAGAAGTTCCCAGTCAGCACAGGATTCCGGCGAGAGTAGTACCTCAAGCGATTTGATCGCAAGAATTGAGGAAACCATTGTCCAGCAGCTCCTTTACGCCGTGCCAACTGCACGCGTGCCCAAAACCAGGCTCAAGCGAATTGTCCAGACATCAGGGCGTAGCATCGCTTGGCGCACGATTTTTTGGGGGGTAATGCTCATCGCGTGCCTACGGCTTTATGTCCCTACATTGAAGGAGATACCTGCGTTAGATCCTGCTTGGTTGCTGACGAGACTGTTAATGATCCCGGGTTGGTTGGCAGTCTCGGTAACAGGGCTGGGTGGTTTCTATCTTCTCTATTCGGGACTCAAATTTCTATCTATGTTCAGTATCGACGGCTTAACCTTAAAGGGTGGAAAGCTCGAGGCCGTGAATCACGGATCCGTACTCCACAAGAACGTAGATGAAATTATCTATTGCTTTGAACGAAGCAATGTCCGCGTCGTGGTGATTGAGGATCTGGATCGTTTTGGAACTCAGGAAATATTTTTTCGCTTGCGCGAGATCAACTTCACTATCCGGCACTCGCCCCAAATAACTCGACCTGTTCATTTCATTTACGCTATTCGTGACGAGCTGTTTACCGTCACCGACAAGACGAAATTTTTTGATCTGATTATCCCGGTGATTCCTGTCGTCAATTCTGAAAACTCTAGGGAGAAGCTTCAAGAGCTCATGATGACTCGGGCTGTTGATGGCAAAAAGCTGGGTTCTGATCTTGACCCAATTCTCGTGGAGACAGTCTGCTATTACATAGATGAGATGCGGCTGATAAAGAACATCGTCAATGAGTACGACATTTTTGCAAGCCTGCTGTCCCAAGGTGGCCTAAAGCTGGATCAAAACAAGTTGTTTGCCATCGTGGTGCTCAGGAACCTCTATCCGGAAGAATTTGCAGAGCTGGTTAAGCGGAGGGGGAAGGTGTACAGCTTGCTCACGGGGTTGTCTGCTTGGGCTAACCAACCATCGCAGGCACTCGTTGAGCTCGAACGATTAATCGAAGAAAAGTCCCGGCGTGAGGAACACGGTGAAGAGCGCGTAATCGATCTTAGGTTAAGTGTCTGGTTCGAGGTGTTGAGGGCGAGCGGAATAGACGGTGCAAATTACGTTTTAGTAAACGGTTCTGAGCGGGTAAGCCTCAAGGAATTCCTACAGGACGACATCTTCACTAAAATCTGTGAGGCTGAGCAACTTAAAGGCGTCCTCTATTCACAGTGGGCGAATCACAACCCCGTTGGAAATATTATTAGTCCCAATGACGCGCTTACACAGACATCCTATCGCACGCGTCTCGCATGGATTCATCAGTCCATGAAATCGATGGATGAGGCCATTGGGGCGGCAGAGAGGAAGCTCACCGAAATCAAGACAATTTCCTTCCGTGAAGCTGCCCGTGGTGATTATGGGGCAATTATTGACCAGCGGCTGACAGGAATGGAGATCGTCGTTTACCTAATGCGCGCTGGCTACCTCGACACCGATTACACAGATTATCTTGGATTTTTCTATGAAGGCTCGCTGACTCGCGATGATCAGAATCTTATTCTCGCACTCAGGCGCCGTGCCACCCTCGACGTCGCCTCGCCAGTCCGGAATCCTGAGCGAGTGGCAAGCAAATTGGAGCACGATGCTCTCGGCGATGGCAAAGGCATTATCGCTGACCTAATTGTCCAACTCTCACTATCGGCGCCACTCACTGAGTTGTCCGACACAAGAACGCAAAAGCTGGACGTCATCCTGCAAAGCGGCCACCAGAATGCTGGCCGATTGGCTGAGGCTGTATCCATCATCCTTGCAGGGGATGCTAGGTTACCGCTTGTTCGCGCTATGCATGCACTCGCCCCTGAGTTGTTCGCCGTGATCTTGAGCACTGAGCGATTCAATGAGGCTGACGCTCGACAGGCTTTGGTGTGCGGGATCATGGACGCGTTGTCTCAGCAACAACTTGAGGTTATGGCTCATCGGCAGCCGTTGCTTGAAGTTATCGCCAGTCTCACAGGTGTTAACCACCTGATCACAGGCATGGCCTCGAACATCGATGGCTGGGCGTGGCTTCGCCGCGAGCCTGTTCGCTTCAATAGTCTCTCCGCAGAGGTTGGTGCGAGTACGCTGGAGCAATTGATTGGCTGGCGCTGCTTGCAACTGAGTCTCCCGATGATGGCATTGATCCTGGAAACGTTTGCGGACGAGGGGGGAGATGTCTCCTGCAAGCGCCTTCGAGCGTTGGGTCTCGCAGGAATTGATTCATTGATTGAGATTGCTCCTGAAGACTTCATCTTCGAGCTGATGAAGCAACAAGGTAAGCTTCAGGAAGACACTGAGTCCCTTAGGTACATTCTCGGCCTAGTAGAGGATGATCAAGAATTGCAGGAGAATTTGTTCCAGCACACCGAATGTTTGATGGATGACTTGGAAGGGTTCACCGATAACATTTGGGAGAAGGCTCTTGAACTAGACCGTGTGACCTCCGTCCCAAATGCTGCGTGGAGCTACTATATCGGCATGATTGTAAGGCCAATAGAGACTCCTTCTGAATCGATTGACAAGGAAGAACAGGATCGTATCCGAGACATCTTCACAGCATTCCTTGCTAGGAACGCCTGTGAAGCTCAGCGGCTTTGGGATGATGCGAGAGATGAGGCAGATGACCTGAAAGCCTATTTGCTGGCGTCGGAGCTTGACGATGACTCGCTGGATGAAATTTTCGGGAGTACCACTGTCGGCCCTGAGTCTCTCGTAGGGCTGAACATATCTGCTGACCGATGGACGTTTCTGGCCCAGGCTCATTTCGTGCCCTTCGATGGTCAGGTTCTGGAAGAAATTGGCAACAATGATCCAACCGCAGAGGCGGCGTATTTGATCAGGTGCTGGGCTGATGCCCGTGACTACGTCGTCCTACGAAAGCTCGATCCGAAGACTGTCGGTTTGATCAGCGCCGCACGCAGTGTGCCTATTGGTGACATTGCCGAGATGTGGGAGGGTTTGGTTGAGCGAGAAGAGGCTAGCCAAGCTACTGTAGTCGGGAAACTTGCATTGGTATGCGCCAGGGCTAATGCCGAGAATTTCGTCATGCCCCGGAATTGCAGAAGCATCATTGCGTCGCGGGCGTGCGAGGCCATTCTTTCGCAACGTGAAAGGCAGGAGCTATTGCATCAGGCTCTCAAACTGCATGTTGATTGGGCTATCACCTCGTCGATACTGGCTTCGCTCACCGGTGGATATGCTGAGTTGTTGGGGGATAAACGAACTGTGCGGTTGCCGAATTCGGAGCTTGATGTTCGTCTTTGTCAGGCACTCAATGATCGTGGTTTTGTAGGTAAGATCAAGCCGGAGAAAGACTATGTAACGGTCTATACCAAGCGAGTTGGCAGGCTCTAGGCAGGGGATTTCAACCTGCCGAGAATGGGTTGCCTAAAGCCAAAAGGTGGCGCACTCCACAGTAGGTAAATAACCCCTGCTCGGTTAGCGGTCAGCTAGCTGCGAGAGGAGGTCATAGAATTTCGATCTCCTCTGGCTGGAGCCAGCCTGCCTCAATCACTCGCTGTTTCGCCGTCGCAGGCTGACCGGTATAAACCACAATGGCGAGACTTTCTTCGGCCCGGCTGCAAGTGACGTACAGTAGGCGACGAGTGCGGGCCAAGGAGTCATCTTTACCTTCGCGTTGATTTTTTACATCGCTGTCAGAAGCAGGCTTGACCCCCAGGAGCTTGTCGTAACTGAAAAGGAAACCACCTGCCTCCTCATCGTTTAGGATTACCATGACTCTTGGGAACTCCAGTCCCTTCACGCCTTGATGCGTGTCGAAAGGGGATAGTCCATCGGTATACCCGGCGAACGCAGCCATTTCCGAGAAGGGGCGTCCAAGTAGAATCTGGTATGCATGGGTTTCCAACGCATCACGATCCGATGTCTCGGGAGGATCGTCACTTGTGGCGCCCAGTAATAGAGCTGTCACAAGGCGATCAGGGAGATCTAGTAAGCCAGTTTCGAACAGTACATGAGCCACCTCTCCAATCAAGGGATCGTTGGCACTGAATAGTTCACACAACGACTCAGTTGCTGTTCCTGCTTTATCAAGCAAAGCAAATTGGTCAGGCGCGTCTTTTATAGATTTTGTATCGAGAAGCGGAGACTGAAGCCGCACAGCCTCCATGAGACTGAAACTGTTCGTCTTGGCCGCTTGAAGAATAGGGGCTACCCGTTCGAAGAACAGTTTCAAGATTGGCAGTGTTCCATCCAGTAGCCCCGTGCGCAGGTGCTCAACTCCATACAACGGTGTGAACACACCCTCGAACCCCATTCGGCGTCCGGCCATTTTGTGTTCAAGAATCAGAGATTTTCTTCCGTCTTTACCAATTGCCCACTGAGCGTCGCCGGTGATGGCGGCCATGCGCTGTGCGATGTCTTCCTCCAACTCGAAACCTTGACCTGGTATCTGTTGGGTGCAAAACATTCGAACTGTGCCTTCTATAGCGTCAGGCTTTGGCTTCTGCTGATGGCTGTCTGCGCTCGCACGAATTACGTTGATAAGATCAACAACCCTTGTTGGGCAGCGACGGTTCATACGTTTTTCGGGCACAGCCCAATCTGGAGGGATCGCTTCCTCCAAACGCAACTTCCCATCGCTGTAGATGCGTTGCATGGTATCGCCGAGAAGCCCGAGACAAAAACGGTCAGGGATGAGGGATTGTGCTTGCAGAAAAGCGTCCATGAGAGGCCCATAAGTATCTTGGCTCTCATCAATCAAAATTACCGGATGCAGATCCGCCATAACGTCCAACAATGGAGGCTGCTGAATAAAAGCAGCGGCCATTTGAATGACTTCGCTATGATTTAGGGCTTGCCTACCGCGATTATCGCCAGTAGGGCTGTAAATGAATGTCGATATCTCATCCAGGGAATCAAGACGACGAGCTTTGCTATCCCTCGAAGCTTGATTCGCTAGAAATGTCTTGTTTTGCCCTCGAGCCTTTCCGAGTTTCTCATTAAGCTCGCCAATATCTCGCGTGAGCTTGGCCCTAAGCCACTCACGTATGTCGGTATTAAAGCCTTGAATCATCCGCCAAGAGAACGCGTGGATAGTTGATACGACCACCAATGGATCGTGTTCAAGACGGCGGGAAATTTCCTCGGATGCAGCATTTGTATAGGTGATGATCGCGATTTGACGCCCTTCAAACGTCAGCCGTTGCCGCTCCCTATTTTTCAGGTTTTTCACGGCCTCGACCAATGAGTGGGTTTTTCCAGAGCCAGCGCCGGCGTATAGGAAAAAACTCTTCGGATGGTCGAGATTCAGACATTCCTGAATGATCTGATCGGCATCTGGAACATCATCCGTAGCAGCTTCCGGCTGCCGGCTCATGGCGTCACCTCGAGAATCGCTGAAGGGACGACCAGTAGTTCTTTGCTTTTTCTTTCGAGCTTGGACTGCAGCCACGCCAAGCCCTCATGGATGTAAGTAGGCACCTTCAACGTGGCGAAATTAGAGTCGCCGAGAACGTGTAGTGCGAACTCAGCCTTATCACCATCCTTGAGCTTGGTGAATAGCTCGGTGCCAAGCTCTAAGGATGTTTCTGCTTCCCGTAGCGACTTGGCAAAGGATCGCATCAGCCCGCGCCCCGCTTTGTTAGCAAAATACTCTGTATTGCTCAAGACGAGGCTGTCTTCAAAGGTATTTGGCAATGCTTCGACATCGAGCCCAGTTTTGGGTAAGCGGACAGTAATGGGCGTTTGATAAGCGATCCTGATCGAAAATAGATCGTCAATTTGCTGGGCTTTACTGTCAAAGGGCAGATCCAGTAATGAGTCCACATCATGTCCAAGGCCTGCTGCTCGCATCCAATGGCGCACGGTTGGGTTATTAGTGGTTTGGCCTTTCTTCCGTTCGACAGGTTTGCCTACCTGTAGAAGGCCCGCGTCCAAGTCGGTTATCACCAGAGTGACAATGCCCAACGCATCGATCAGGGGCCGGAGCCGATGCGCGTGACTTCCCCCAATATCCAAAATGGTTATGTAGCACTGGTTTAGGAAACGAAAGTGTTGCCTCAAAAAATGCGGAAGCATCATGCGCTCAGCGGCCCCCTCAACAAGGATCACCGCATCCGCAAAGAACAGGTCGGCATGTTGTGCCCGAAGGTAACGGGTAACGAATTCCTTCGTTTGATTGGACTCGCCGAACACTGCGCTTAGGTTCGAGACGGTAGTGACTGGGATTGAAATCCCAGCCATGCCGGACGGAAGCCTGCGGAAGTATCTCAAGTTTTCGTAGTCAATTTCATGAGCTACGTGGCTGGAGTGGGAACTGACCATCAGCTGCGTCCTGAGATTCGGATACTTCGCTAACAATGGGTCGCTGCACAGCACATGGTAGGCGTGTTTTATGAATGCTTGCTGAACCTGGACGTGCAGGTGGGCCTCCGGTTCTTCGATTAGAACCAAATGTATAGGCTCAACACCAGTAGCGCTTTGCTCTTCAGGACTTCTGTACTTCTTAAGCCATTCATCTCGAAATGCCATCAATCGGAATATCATTGAGATGAGGTTCTGGTAGCCGAGCCCGTTGGACGTCTCCGGAAGCCTAAGAGGCGGTGCTCCAGGGGCTCCTCCAACGGAATCCAATTCAAACAGCACAGCTGCTTCGTGGTTCATCCCGTCCGTAGGGGCGAGGCGGGTGGAAACTCGGATGGACGGGTCGGAGTTATTCGGATAGCCCAAGCCGACGACTTCCTTGAGCGCAGGCGCAAAGCTCGTGCTCAGGCGAGTGTCAAAGGCAGTTTGAGCTGCCTCAATTGCTCTGAGTGCCTCCAAATCTGAAATATCTGGGCTATCGCCTGGATCGAGATGCCTGCTGTAGTACGCTCGCAATTGTTCCGAGAGCTTCCTGCCCGATCCATGCCCTCCCTCTAGGACGCCTTCGTCAGCGCTGTCACCAAAGCCGCGTTGAGCATTGATCTCGTGGACTCGTATCAGGTCTGTTAGGGGATTGCGCTCGAGTGGCGTTGCTGTGGCCGCAAGCGGTTGCTGGTTAGCTTTACGAGTTGCAGGATCTGGAGCTCGTAGCTGGCCTGAATCAAGTCGGTACCATCGGATCTTGAAGGTTTTACCGATTCGACGATTCAGGTAGTCATGCAAGCTCTGCGGCCAGAGCGGAAGCGATGGTGGCTGCGTACCTAGCGCTGCCTGTTTTTGAATTTCCTGCTGAAGCTCCCTCACTCGTGCTCGCTCTTTGCGGTAATCGACAAACAGCGTTGGCATATCATCTGGCTCCAGCCGGAATCGCATACCGACATGGCCGCCTTTCCAAGCGAAGTTCGGTATGAGATCTCGGATGTGATGAAGCTCGCCCTGAGTTGCTTCAAGCCAAATATCTAGCGTTGGCAACCAGTCAGCCCATTCATTTGCGACTGGGATGGAGAAGCTATCATCTGCAGCCTCCCAAGCTTCACCAATGGCATCGATTGTGGCGAGATGGCTCAGAGTAAGATCTTGCAATCTGAAAATCGACGCTTTCGAAAGTAGGAACTTACGCAAGGCCAGCACCGCAGATGATTTGCCACTGTTGTTGGCTCCAACGAGTAGTGTGGTCTCGGCTGCGAGGTCGACTCGTACGGATAGGAGCTTGCGAAAGTTCGCGATTTCCAGATGCTGAATTTGCATAGTCGCTTCCCTGGTGACTGCTCAGCAACGGAGCGTCCGGCTGATAGATGCTGGAACTCTAGCTTAGCCGGCCCGGCACTCCAACCGCCGTGATGGGGTTTCGCCATCATTGATGCGTCTGTGTGCAGTAGAAACAAGCTCGTGGACTGAGTGATGGCACTGAGCTATGGTCGCTAGCAGGATGTGCGTGAAGGCGCGCGATGACTTGGGAAGGAACGAAAACGATGATTTACCAATGCAATGGATGCAATAGGACTACCTTCGAGATCGCATGCCCCTGGTGCATGGGCTCTCAAGTTTCGCCGTCATCAGAGCTTACGTTGCGACACCTCACGCCACTGGATCCTTCGTTTTATCCCGACTTTCAATACAGATCCAAAGGCTTGATCCAAGACTTTTTCGGGAAGAAAAAGGAGCAAGCGCAGCTCAACGATCTCCTGAATAACGTTTTGAGAAAGTACGCAGAGCTGAAGCAGCCATACTTTACGAACTTTATTCATACCACTCGCGAAAGCGCAGCTAGTAGCGATGACGCGGGCGTTCCTGGGCCACGATTGGATGGGGTTTACAGCGAGAGGGAACTGTTTAGGGAAGTCCTGATTCGCAAAGGCTTTGACGAGCTTGAAGGGCTTCCATCTCTCTTGGACAAGCTGTTGCAGACCACCGCCTTCAACTCTGCCTATCTGGGCTTCTCCAGAGAGTTGACCAGGCACATTCGAACTGACCTTGCCGACACATTACGTTCTTGGATTGAAGAGGCAGGAACGACATTTAGGTCTGACTTGGCTCTGTTCTATTACTACCTTTGGGAAAATGACGTAGCTTTCCCCAATGTTCAATTCAATCCCCAAGCAGCGTCGACATCTGGTGTGCCACTCCTCCCGATACAGGTTTTCCGGAATGGGCTGAGCCTCTGCGAGGAGATTTATTTCGATATTCTCGTCGAGCGGCTGGGATCTCAGCTCGAGCATTTCAATCCGAATCAGTTCATCACCATGTACCTAGTGGATGCCATGGACGGTTTTCAGTTTGAAGCCTTCTTGGTTGAGATCTTCCAAACCATCGGCTACGACGTCAAAGAGACCAAGAAAACTGCAGATCAGGGCGCTGACCTTTTCGTTACCCGGTTCGGTAAAAACATGGTCATCCAAGCGAAGAATTACTCTGGCTCTGTGGGTAACGCTGCTGTGCAGCAGGCCATCTCTGCTAAAACCTTCTACGGTTGTGACGAGGCCATGGTCGTTACGAACTCCTATTACACGAAATCAGCGAAGGAGTTGGCCAGCACGGCAGGCGTGCGACTAATCGACCGGGATGGGCTCCAGAGCTACCTTGATGACTACAATCAAAAGCTCATCGAGGTCTTCCAGGCCGAGGAAGAAAACGCCTAGGCCTGCACCGGTCAGCGGTCTAAACGGCAATCGCCAAGGCCGCATAATGGTACAGATCTGAGGGAGGGCGATACGTGTCAGGAGTACGACAGCACTTCACTCCAAGGTTTTTACAGTCCCCCACAGGTAAAGCGCCATACCTGGAGATGTGTAAATACCGAAGGTGTGATAGCGGTAGATCAGCCAAACATCGGTGACTGATCTACTGCCAATTCACTTTCGTACAACGGACTAGGACTCATCTTAAGGTCAAGCACCGAGCCCGGCTTTTTCCTACAACCTTTTCAGGTTGCTGCTAAGAATGGTCATCACTAGTCTTGCCCAGTCGCTGCCAATTCAGCGACCGGACGTGAGAAATCCGAACTACTCCATTGGCGCAAAAGCGCTCACCGTATACAGTGCACGCGCTTTTCGGCTCGCTGTTATGGCGGCTGTGCGCGGGCACGCTTCGGCGTGGCCAAGCTCCTGGGGTCTTGGTTTTCTCACTCCGCGTACAGCTGCCACCTTCAGTTCGTGAGAAAAACTCGGTGGTAGTCCATTACTCTCAGGAACTACACCATGATCAAAGACAGCCCCAATCCTCCTTCAGATTCAAACCTGCTCTTCACCCTCCATCCCAACCTCGACACCGAAACCCTGCTGGTCAATGCCTCCCAGGATCTGGACTCCATCAATGCCATTGCGGCGCACCTGGCCTTTGAGGTTGAAGGTTCGCAGCGCAGTGTAGTGCTGGGGATTTGCCGAATGGTGGAGGGCGTTCAGTTGCTGGTTGATCGGGTAGTAGAGGGAGGCGGCGAGACGCGAGCGCAGTAACGGCGATGCCCGTCAGTTAAGAAGCAGCGCTGTACTGTGGCGAGGGAGCTTGTCGAGGCGTCGAACCGTCCCGCTGGACTGCGTAGCAGTCCCATTATTCTCTAACCAAGAACGGGGCCGCTTCGCGCCCCAGCGGGAGCAAGCTCCCTCGCCACGGATGAACATTCACCCCAACCGCGCAGCTGCCCGCGCAACAATCTCCCCGCGCACTCTGCGTGACTCCACCGTGCGCTTGTTGGCTTCCTCCAGCACATGCCGGGGCGCCGTCTCCGGGCGGCCTGAGTCAAACGGTGGGGCCGGCGCGTATTCGATCTGCAGTTGTACCAGTTGCGCCGCCGCTTCGCTGTACAACTCCGCGGCCAGAGTCAGGGCAAAGTCGATGCCGGCGGTGATCCCGCCGCCGGTAAACAGGTTGCCGTCACGCACCACACGTTCCTGTACGGGAATAGCACCGAGCGGGGCGAGCAGGTGGTGGTAGGCCCAATGGGTGGTGGCCTTGCGACCGCGCAGTAACCCTGCCGCGCCCAATACCAATGAACCGGTGCACACCGAGGTCATGTAGCGCACTGTCTGTGCCTGGGCCTTGAGAAAATCCAGGGTTTGCGGGTCTTCCATCAACGGGCCCACACCGGCGCCGCCGGGTACGCAAAGCACATCCAGGTTCGGGCAGTCGGCATACGTGATGGTCGGCGTGAACACCAAGCCGGTGCTGGAGGTGATCGGTGCCAGGTCTTTCCACACCAGGTGCAGTTTCACGTCTGGCAGCGAACCGAGGACATCATAGGGGCCGGTAAGGTCCAGTTGCTGGATGCCGGGGAACAATAGAAAGCCGATCTGCAAGGTCATGATTCACGCTCCGAAAGGGATGGACGTCCTTACTGTAGAAGCCTAGGCTTTGGCGAATACGCCATTGAGCCCACTAATCTCGCCAATCATGCCAAAAATTATTCATGTGCTCGCGTTTGAGAATGCCCAGGTGCTCGATGTCACCGGGCCTCTACAAGTGTTCGCATCGGCTAACGATCTCGCGCGCCAACGTGGTTTGCCATTGCCCTACGCGGTCAACGTCATTGCTACTCAGGCTGGGCCGGTAATGACGTCGGCCGGCCTGGCGCTGCTGGCCGAGCCGCTGCCCGCCATTGACCAGCCCTGCGACACGCTGGTGATCGCCGGTGGCTGGGGTGTGTACGGTGTTGCCGAGGACCCGACGCTGGTGCAATGGGTGCGTGATAAATCCCTGCACACCCGGCGCATGGCCTCGGTCTGCACCGGGGCTTTTCTGCTGGCCGCCAGTGGTCTGCTTGATGGTTGCCGCGTGGCCACGCACTGGACGCGCTGTGAAGAACTGGCGCGCAAGTTCCCTGCACTCACGGTGGAGGCCAATCCGATTTTCATCCAGCAGGGCGCGGTGTGGACGTCTGCTGGCGTGACCGCCGGGATCGACCTGTGCCTGGCCCTGGTAGAGGATGACCTGGGGCGTGCGATTGCCCTGGAGGTGGCGCGCCACTTGGTGGTGTTCCTCAAGCGCCCTGGCGGTCAGTCGCAATTCAGCGTGACGTTATCCCTGCAAAAGAGCGACAGCCGTTTTGCCGAGCTGCATGCCTGGATCGCCGATAACCTGACGCTGGATTTGAGCATCGCCACCCTGGCAGCCCAGGCTGGCATGAGCGAGCGCAGCTTTGTACGCCATTACCGCACCGAGACTGGCCAAACACCGGCGCGGGCCGTGGAACTGATTCGCGTCGAAAACGCACGCCGGCAACTGGCAGACAGCACGACCTCCATCAAACGTATCGCCATGCAATGCGGTTTTGGCTGTGAAGAGACTTTGCGCCGCAGCTTTCTGCGGGCCTTGTCAGTGACGCCCCAGGCTTATCGAGAGCGTTTTTCACCGCTCCAGTAGTTCCAGCAGTGCTTCAAGCGTGACCTGCGGCGCTTCCTGGAAAACATTATGACCCACGCCGGGCAACACCTGCCGGCGATAAAAGCCGCTGAAGTGCTCCACATCGTCATCCACAAGCGGCGGCGGGCCCACACCGTCATCGGCCCCACACAACGAAATGCTCGGTACCGATATCGCCGGTTGGGGCACCAGCGCCTGCTCGATGTATTCCAGCGCGGGATCACCCGGCGCATACATAAAACGATGGCGATAGGAATGAATCACCACCTCGACAAAATCCGGGTTATCAAACGACGGCGCGGTCAGGGCGTAGCGGCTTGGCCCTTCGGCCCAGGACGGTGACCACAGCGTCCAGAGCAATTGGCAGAGTTCACGCCGGTTGGCCGTCAAGCCGTCGACCCCGCGCTGGGTGTGAAAGTAGTACTGATACCAGAGCCGGTGCTCTGTCTCAGGCGGCCGGGGTTTGAGCGACTGGCTGATGGCCTGGATGTTGTAGCCATCGCCGGTCACCAGCCCGCGCACCCGCTGTGGCCATAGCGCCGCGACAATACAGGCGGCGCGCCCACCCCAGTCAAAGCCGGCGAGGGTGGCTTGCGGGATCGACAATGCATCCATGAAGTCGAGCAAATCCTTGGCCAGCGCCGCCTGTTGGCCGGAGCGCATCACTTGCGTGTTGATAAATCGCGTCGGGCCATAACCGCGTAAATACGGGACCAATACCCGATAACCACGTTCAGCCAGCACCGGCGCGATGTCGTCGTAGCCCCGTGGGTCGTAAGGGAAGCCATGCAACAGGATCACCGGTTCGCCATCGATGGGGCCGTGGGTTTCGTAAGCCACATCAAGCAGGGTTGTGCGCACATACAGCAGCGGCGCAGGGGACGTCACGGTTGCCATACGGTTTTCTCCCCGCTGAGTTTGCGGTCCAGGAACGTTGCCGCACTGATCAATGCCAAGTGGCTCAAGGCCTGGGGCGTGTTACCCAAGTGCCGGGCCTGGCTGTCGAACTCTTCGGCGTACAACCCCAGCGGGTTGGCGTAACGCAGCAACTGCTCGAACTCCAGATGAGCTTTTTCGACTTGCCCGGCGCGCGCGAGGCATTCGACGTACCAGAACGAGCAGGCGGCAAACGCGCCTTCGACGCCTTGCAGCCCATCGATCTGGCTGTCGTCATTGCGGTAGCGGTAGACCATGCCGTCGCGCACCAGGCTTTTCTGGATCGCTTCCAGCGTCGCCAGCCAGCGCGGGTCGGTGGCTGCAACGAAGCGCACCAGCGGCATCAACAGCATCGAGCCGTCCAGCGCCGTACTGCCGATATGCTGGACGAAATGCCCGCGTTCTTCGTTCCAGAAGTTGCTCCAGATGTCGGCGTAGATCGCCTGGCGCGTCTGGTCCCAGCGTGCGAACGGGGCCGGCAGCGAACGTTTGGAGGCCAGGCGAATGGCACGGTCCAGGGCCACCCAGCACATCAGGCGTGAATGCAGGAAGTGGTGCTGCTCACCGCGCATTTCCCAGATGCCTACGTCTTTGCGGTTCCAGATCTCACACACTTGGTCGACCACTTCCACCGTGTGTTTCCAGCCTTGGTGGGAGATGGCTTCGCCGTACTTGTTCACCAGATAGACCGCGTCCATCAGTTCGCCATAGATATCCAGCTGGATCTGATCGAACGCCTCATTGCCCACCCGTACCGGTTGGGCGCCGCCGTGGCCGCTCAAGTGGTCGAGGGTGGTTTCCGGCAGTTCCTGGCGACCGTCGATGCCGTACAGGATGTTGATCTTGGTCGGCTGGCCGCAGCAGTCGCTGACCCGCCCCCTGAGCCAGCGCATATAGGCGTTGGCTTCCTCGACGAAGCCCAGGCGCATGAACGCATAGACGGTGAACGACGCATCGCGGATCCAGGTATAGCGGTAGTCCCAGTTGCGTTCGCCGCCGGGCGTTTCCGGCAGCCCGAACGTGGCCGCGGCGATAATGGCGCCATGTTTGCGCGAGGTCAGCAATTTCAGCGCCAGTGCCGAGCGGTTGACCATCTCGCGCCAGCGCCCGCCATAGTTGGACTGGCTGATCCAACCGCGCCAGAACTTCAAGGTGCGCTCCAGGTAGAGGTCAGTACAGTCGTTGGTGACGCGCGCATCCTCCTGGCCACCGAGGACAAATTCGGCGCCTTCATCCTGGGCGAGGGTAAAGGTGGCGATGGCGGTGTTGTCTTGGAGGGTCAGCGACTGGCTGCCGGTCAGGCGCAGGCCGGGTTGGCCGTTGGCGGTGAACACGACACTGGCAGCCTCGGCCTTCGCCTCGGTAGCGGCCCGGGCATAGTCGTGGCGCACGGCGCAGCTTAAGTGGATAGTCGCCTTGCCACTGACCACCCGTACCCGCCTGATCAGCAAAGGCAGTTCATCGACGTTTTCGCTGACGGTCAGCAGGTCGGTGATCTCCACCACCGCTTCATCGCTCAGCCAGCGGGTCTGCAGCACGTTGGTGTCGGGCAGGTAGATCTGCTCGCGGCGGGCGTTGGGCAGGTCCGGGGTAAGCTGAAATGTGCCGGCCTCGGGCGTGTCGAGCAATGCGCAAAACACCGACGGGCTGTCAAATTCCGGCCAGCAGAAGAAGTCGATGCTGCCGCGGTCGTTCACCAGTGCCGCGCTGCGCATGTCGCCAATGATCCCGTGGGCATCAATGGCACTTTGAGGTTCGTTCTTGAAATCAACCATTGCCACGGAACTCCGGGTAGAGGCTCATACCGCCATCGATGAACAAGGTGCTGCCAACCACATAATCAGAGGCATCGCTGGCCAGCCACACCACGGCGTTGGCCACGTCTTCGACGTCACCGACACGACCATAGGGAATCAATTTAAGCAGCTCTTGTTCTGCCGCGCCTTCGGTGGCCGCGCGGTTGATCGCCGTGCGAATCGCCCCTGGCGCAATGCCATTGATACGGATGCGCTGTTCGCTGACTTCCTGGGCGAGGGTGCGCATCAGCATCTCCACGCCGCCCTTGGACGCGGCGTAATTCACATGCCCGGCCCAGGGGATGACTTGATGCACCGAACTCATATGGATGATTTTGCCGGCGGCCCGTGACACACCTTCACGAACGCCCTGGCGATTGAAGATACGCACCGCCGCCCTAGCGCACAGGAACTGCCCGGTGAGGTTGACGCCAATCACCGTGTTCCAATCCTCAAGGGTCATGTCGACCAGATTGGCATCTTTTTGCAGGCCGGAGTTGGCCACCAGAATATCCAGATGGCCGAAGGCGTCGAGGGTTTGGGCGAACAGGCGTTCGACATCAGCCTCCTTGGACACATCGCCGCCAATCGCAAGCGCTCGGCCGCCGTTGGCATTGATCTGCGCGGCGAGAGCCTCAGCCGGTGCCGCCTGGGAGTTGTAGTTAAGCACCACTGCGGCGCCTGCTGCGGCCAGGGCTTTGGCCGCGCCCGCGCCAATGCCGGAACTGGCCCCGGTGACCAGGGCCACTTGTTGCTGCAAGGAAATCTGCATCGCCCACCCACCGTTTTATGAGAGTCCTTCTTGCTGACTGGCGGCGGGGAGCGGAAGTTCACCCCCTCGCGTTTACGCCCAGCGCGGGTAAAAGCGCGACTTTATCGTATGATGCTGAAAACAAAGGGCAATACAGGAAGCGATGGAATGCAGGCGCGGGCCGATACCAGATTGATCAAACTGTTAGTCAGCGGCGTCTTGGCCGTTTTATCACTGACTCAAACAGCCCTGTGCCTTGCCGATAACAGCAATGGTAAAACGCTGTATCTACAGCGCTGTGCTGTATGCCATGGGTCCGATATCAAAGGCACGGGGCCATTGGCTAAAAAAAGCAATCCGCCAACCCCTGACCTGACAACCGCCGCCTTCAAGAAACGACTCCATGAATATCCTGGCGTTATTGTCTCCTCGGTCATTCTTCGCCCCAATGGCAACCTGATCCCCAAGACGCTGCAAGACAATGGCGTAAAGATCGCGCCACATGCCTGGAGTGTTAAAGACTTTCGCGATTTGCATCAATACATGAGTGAGGTCATTTCAAACAAATAGTGGGTGGGCGATGAGCACCAATTGCCCCACTTAATAGGAAGCATTACTATTCACGCCCCGCCTCCCCAGTGCTCTCGCGATGACTCCTCAGCCGCCCCGCAGAACAGGCTTTTTCGAGCACTACGAAGAGTTGATCGGCACCTGGACACGCCGCCTGAGAAACCGTCAGCAAGCCGAAGACCTGGCGCACGACACCTTCGTGCGTGTGCTTGAGTCCGCTGCCTGCGAGGTGGCGCAACCGCGCGCCTACCTGCATCAAACCGCGCGCAATATTGCGGTGGACGCCTACCGCCGCGAAGACCTTCGCGAGACGTTGACGCTGCAGGTGGTTGATCACAGTACGCCGCACAGTAGCGACCCGGAACATTACATGCACGCGATCCAATTGGCCGACGCCATCGAGCGGGCGCTGGCCGAGTTGCCGCTCAACTGTCGCAGAATTTTCATCTGGCAAAAGATCGAAGGGCTCACCCAGCAGGAAATCGCCACACGCCTGGGGCTGTCTAAAAACATGGTGGAAAAGTATATGATCCGCACCTTGCGGCATCTGCGTGATCGTCTGGATGCGAGCGCGCCATGACCGGCTTTGAAACAGGATCTTCCACGATGGATAACCGTGTCCGTGATGAGGCCGCGCAGTGGTTTGTACGCCTGCAAGACGGCCCATTGAGCGCCCAGGAACGTCAACGTTTCGATGCCTGGCGCAGGTCGCAGCCCGCGCATCAGTACGAAATCGATGTGCTGCAAGGGCTATGGAGTGCGACGGATTTGCTGCCCAAGGCCCGCTTGCAGGCGCTGGGCGATGCGCCAACCGAGCGCCTTGGACGGCGTGCGCTGCTGCGTTATGCCGTGGCCGCCAGTGTGGTCGCCGTTGCAGTGGGCCTGGGTGCGTACAGCGGTCTGGGGCAGCCAAAGCCCTACAATGCCGAATTCAGCACGCGGTTAGGCGAGCATCGTCAGGTGACCTTGCCTGACGGTTCCGTGATGGACCTCAACAGCCGCAGCGTGGTCGCGGTTCGCTACGAAAAGAGCCGTCGGGGCGTAGAGCTCAAGCAGGGCGAGGCGATGTTCAGCGTGCAACATGACGCCGAACGCCCGTTTGTGGTCGCAGCCGGGGCAGGGCAGGTGACCGTCACCGGCACGCGCTTTGATGTACGTCGGGAGGCGGACCAGACCCGCGTGGCGGTCGAAGCCGGCACGGTCAAGGTGCAGGGCCGGGCATCCGATCACATCGTCACGCTCACCGCCGGGCGTGGCACCCATGTCGATCCCCAAGGCCAAGTGGCGGCGGCCTACGCGGTGAACCCTGAAGAACTGACCGCGTGGCGCAGCGGTAAACTAGTGTTCAACAACGCCACCCTGGTAGACGTGGCGCGGGAAGTGTCGCGCTACCGCGAGCAACCGCTGCGGGTCAGTACGGCAGCGGTGGGCAACCTGCGCTTGACCAGCGTCTTCAAATCCAGCGACACCGACGCTTTGCTCAAGGCCTTGCCCCACATCCTGCCGGTCGCCTTGCGCACTTTGCCGGACGGTAGCCAGGAAATTATTTCACGCTGACGTTCAGGTTTTTTTCGAGTTCTTCGTCTTCTCGTACAACTGCAACTGGTTTGCATTAACGGCTGCGCATGCTTGCGATCACAGGACTAGGTTCGACGTGAAAAAACTTGCTCTTCACAACAATAAAATTTCCCGCTGGGCGCCCTTGGCCCTGGCCGTTGCCATCAGTACCGCACAGGCTGCCGAGGGCATCCACATTCGTGCCCAATCCCTCGGCGCAGCCTTGAGCCAATTGGGCCAGCAGACCTCGCTGCAAGTGTTCTTCAGCCCCGATATGGTGGCTGGCAAGCAAGCTCCCGCGGTCGATGGCAACCTCTCGCCCGAACAAGCCCTGCGGCAATTACTGCAAGGCAGTGGCCTGGATTACCAGATTGACGCCGGCTCCGTGACCTTGCGTCCGGTGCGCAGCGGCACCGGTGAAGCGGGCTCACCGCTGGAACTGGGGGTCACCGATATCAAAGTGGTGGGCGACTGGCTTGCCGACGCCGATGCCGAAGTGGTGCAGAACCACCCCGGTGCGCGCACGGTTATTCGCCGCGAGGCCATGGTAGAGCAGGGCGCGATGAACGTCGGTGATGTGCTGCGCCGTGTGCCTGGCGTGCAAGTGCAGGAATCCAACGGCACCGGCGGCAGTGATATTTCCCTCAACGTCGGTGTGCGCGGGCTGACGTCACGCCTGTCGCCGCGCTCCACCGTGCTGATTGACGGCGTACCGGCTGCGTTCGCTCCCTACGGCCAGCCACAGCTGTCGATGGCGCCGATTTCTGCCGGTAACCTGGAAAGTATCGACGTTGTCCGTGGCGCGGGTTCGGTGCGTTATGGGCCACAGAACGTCGGCGGCGTGATCAACTTCGTAACCCGTGCGATCCCGCAAGACTTCTCCGGGGAAGTCGGCACCACCCTGCAAACGTCTGCCCACGGGGGCTGGAAGCATGTGGAAAACGCCTTTATCGGCGGCACGGCCGACAACGGTATCGGTGCCGCGCTGCTGTACTCCGGAGTCAATGGCAACGGTTACCGCAACAGCAACAACGGCAACGACATCGATGATGTGATCTTCAAGACCCACTGGGCGCCGACCGATCAAGACGATTTCTCGCTGAACTTCCACTATTACGATGCCAGCGCCGATATGCCCGGCGGCCTGACCCAGAAGCAGTTCGATGCCAACCCGTACCAATCGGTGCGTGACTGGGACAACTTCAGCGGGCGCCGCAAGGACATCTCCTTCAAGTACATCCGCCAGATCGACGACCGCACCCAGGCCGAAGTGCTGACTTACTATTCCGACAGTTTCCGTGGCAGCAACATTGCCAACCGCGACCTCAAGACCCTCAGTTCCTACCCGCGCACCTACTACACCTTCGGCATCGAGCCGCGTGTGTCCCATGTGTTTGACCTGGGGCCCAGTACCCAGGAAGTCAGCGTGGGCTATCGCTACCTCAAAGAAGGCATGCACGAGGAGGCCACCAGCCTGAACCTGGTCAACAACGTACCGACGCCGGGCGGGCAGAGCGACGGTCACGTGTATCAGGACCGCACGGGGGGCACTGAAGCCAACGCCTTCTATATCGATAACAAAATCGATATTGGCAAATGGACCATCACCCCGGGCATTCGCTTTGAAGATATCCGTACCGAATGGCATGACCGCCCAGTCGTGGCCCTGAACGGCAAGCGTACCGAGGAAAAACGCCGCGAGGTCCACAACAACGAACCGCTGCCGGCGCTGAGCGTGATGTACCACGTGTCTGACGCCTGGAAACTGTTCGCCAACTACGAAACCTCCTTCGGCAGCCTGCAGTATTTCCAACTGGGCCAGGGCGGTACCGGCGACCAGACGGCCAACGGCCTGAACCCGGAAAAGGCCAAGACCTACGAGGTCGGTACGCGCTACAACGACAGCGTCTGGGGCGGCGAAGTGACGCTGTTCTACATCGACTTCTCGGATGAACTGCAATACGTCAGCAATGACGTGGGCTGGACCAACCTCGGCGCCACCAAGCACAGCGGCATCGAAGCATCGGCCCATTACGACCTGTCCAACCTCGACCCGCGCCTCGACGGCCTGACCGCCAACGCGGGCTTCACCTACACCAAGGCCACCTCCGAAGGTGATGTGCCGTTCAAGGGCCGCGACCTGCCACTGTATTCCCGCCAAGTGGCGACCCTGGGCTTGCGCTACGACGTCAACCACTGGACCCACAACCTGGATGTCTATGCCCAGTCCGGCCAACGGGCGCCAGGCACCGGAACCACCTACATCACCCAAGGCACCGCGGATGGCCAATACGGTGATATCCCAGGGTATGTCTCGGTCAACGTGCGCAGCGGTTATGACTTCGGCGCGCAGTTGTCGAACCTGAAGCTGGGTGTGGGCGTGAAAAACGTCTTCGACCAGCAGCATTACACGCGCTCCAGCGATAACAATGCCGGCTTGTACCTGGGCGAGCCTCGCACCTTCTTTGTACAGGCAAGCGTCGGGTTCTGATCTGTCGTCTCTGGGAAAAATCGCAACCTCAGGGGGGCGATTTTTTTTGCCTGGGCAAAGCGCTCCGCGCACTCATTGCTGCAAGACCACACTCTGTTTCCTACATCACCACAGCACAGATTATGGCTGGATCAGGAACTGATTCCCACGCAAAACCACACATGGGAAAGCTGATGGGCTTCGACACTGCGTTGGAGCGACAAGCTGAAAATCGCCCACTGTATGGAGAAACTTATGTCGGTATCGATGTTGGATACACCCGTCTCTGCTTCATCAACGCCTGACCTTTCACAGGCCAGCGCCAAGGCCGAGGTCAAAAACACGCGCCAGGCTGCACCTTCCTTCAAGGGCCAGAATGCTGCCCATGTGAATTTTCAATCGGGGGACAACAAAGCCGGGCCGGTATTCGGTAACCCCCAGGCACCCACCTCCGCAGCTGACGTGCGTGGACATCACCACAGACCACCGGCGATGCAGAATTTCCTGGGCCAACTCCCGCACTGGATCAGTCATTGGTTCTTCGGACATCGGCCGTCTATGCATCCTGGCTGTGGGCATCCGCCGCCAAAGCCGAACCCAGGTTGCAGCAACCCGCCACCCAGGCCGAACCCCATTGGGAGTAATCCGCCACCGAGGCCGGACCCCACTGCAGGTCGGCCGTATCCGCCCGCCCCCGGCAGGCCTGATCCGCAGTACTCGCTGAAAAATAGAGAAGAGCTGGCGCAGCAGTTGCGCGATAACTTCAATGCCTTCAGAGACCCGAAGAACCCTGGTTCCATTAGCGTTGACAGCATTCTTGCAATGGCAAAAAGAGGGTGGTCGCCCAACCCCGTCATGAACGAGAACATTCGCCTGGCCAATGAACTGCTACGACGTCCGGAACTGATGGCCGCATTGGACCGGCACGGTTCCACGGGCGCTTTGGATGGCCTGATCGACCGGCACAGCCTGAACGCGGTAATCAAAGGAGAAAACTACTTCAAGTACAAGACCGACAAGGAACTGGCCGGGGAGCTGCTTGAGCATTTCGACGAGTTGAAAAACGGGAGCGGGGGCTCAAGCCTTAAAATCCGCGACCTGAAAAAGTGGGCCTGCCAGCCACTTACCGGCGACGCAGCCAAGGACCATCTGATTCAGTTATCCCAGGAAATAATACGCAAGCGCAGTGATCTGCTGGAGAAAATGGATAACCGCGCCAGTAAAGATGACGACGGGAAAATCAGCCGTACAGGACTGTACTTGTTGTCCCGCTGACCGCTCTTCAGGCGCCGCCTCTCGGGGGCGGCGCCAGTCCAATATGTTTCAAGGAACGAATTACGCCCATTTGCCACAGAGGTGATACTTGCGGTTGTAATTCGACCCGCCGCTTTTCAGATTCTGAATGAGGGAAAACATATGACTTCAGCCTCGTTTAATTCTTCCCCAAACGGTCCCATCGACCTGTTGCGCAGTACCCAACGTACAAGTCCACCAGTATCCAAGGAGCGCGGCCCCTCGCGTAGCTTCCCTTTTGCGTCGACGGAATATGAGGCAGAAGCACGGCGTATGAAGGCTTATGCCGGCGAGCGTAGATTCCAGGCGCCCGTGTCGGACGACTTTTCCCGGGGCATGCTGGCAGACCCGCAGGTCAGGGGGGAGGGCGCCGATTCGTTGAACGACACGGGGTTGATCAATTGCCTGGCAGGCTGGTGGCGTAGGCGCAAGCTGGGTTAACCGCGGCTGACCACGGTTTTACATATTGTCATTGGTAGGTATCGTTGACTCGGAACTGCCGAGTTCCTCCAACCACACATGAGGTGCCTGCCTGGGTAGAGTCCATTCGTTGATTTTGCCCATCAAGGTAAAAATCACCCTGCGGATATGCATCTGAAAAGTGTTGGAGAAAATCCATGACAATCGAGGGTGTATTACCTTCCGGACGGCCTCTGCCCCCCGACAAGCCGGCCGTACACTCAACTGCGTCATCAGCGGCCATCCACCCTGAGGCCTGGCATCAGCCCCCTTCATCGACGTCGGGCGAGGGGTCGCGCAAGCCTTTTCTTTTACGCGGAACATTGTCCGCTCTACGCCATCGTGACTTGCAGAACTTTCCCATTGGGCGGGCCAGTGGTACCCCGCCGGGTGCTAGCTCAACGGACAACCAACTGGCGAAGGCCCTGGAAAAATCCTTCGGCCTGCTGCACTCCTTTCTGAATGATGGGCGCTTGACGTGGATGTCTTTGCAGCGGATCGCCGTTCATCCTATGGGTGAAAGCGAGGCGTTGGACGGCGTGATTCAGGTCGTCGGGGAAATGCTCAAGCGCCCGCGGTTAAGTGACGCGATCTTCAGTCGTGACGGCGATATCACCCGTGACAGCCTCCGCGCGGCGGCCCAAGCGTTGCAGGGGAACAGCTCGGCAACCGAGTTCAGTCAGGACCCGTTTCATGCGCAAGGCAATGCGCAGGTGGTGGAGGCGCTACAAAGCCAGTTTCCGCTGTTGAGAGACAAGGCCATGGACCGAACCTACCTGTTTGAACCGCATCAGTATGTTGAAATAGCCAGGCTGCGGGAGGTCATGCAGGACCCGCATGAGGTTGATCAGCAGGGCGCGCCGGTGCTGGATGCGTCCACGGGCATGCCCCAGTCCAAATACAGCGAACTCTGTGTCTACACCGCGAAGAACATTATTGAGCGTCCAGGTTTGCTGCCTTCGTTGGAGCGCGCCAATGGCACACGACTATTTGGCCCGCCTCACAAAGAGGGGTGGCTCAGCAACAAAAGCCTCGAACGGTGGCATGAGCAAGACGCCGCACGCAAGGCACGCTGAAAGGCAAGCTACACCTTTAGGACTTTGCCGCTGATGGCCACCGCCGCCAGCAATACGGCGATCAGGATGAAGGCAGTGCTCAAGCTGCTGCCGTGGGCGATAAAACCAATCACGGCGGGGCCGGCGAGAATGCCGGCGTAGCCCAATGTGGTGATGGCAGGCACTGCAATATGCTCCGGCATTACCGTTTGCTTACCCACGGCGGTGTACAGCACCGGCACGATATTCGAACACCCAGCCCCCACCAGCGCATACCCCAGCAGCGCAGTTTCCCACGCAGGCAATAGCGTCGCGAGGAGCAAGCCGGCACAGGCCAGCGTGCCGCCCATCACGATGACCCGCGTGGGGCCCAGGCGTCGAACAATCGCATCACCGGTCAGGCGTCCAGCGGTCATGGTCAAGGCAAATGCCGCGTAGCCCAGGCCGGCGTAAGCCTCATCCAGGCCGCGCTCGGCGCTGAGGAACACAGCGCTCCAATCCAGTACGGCGCCTTCAGCCAGGAACACGATGAAACACAGGCAACCGATAAACAACACCACACCATGGGGCACTGCAAATGCCGGCCCCGAACTTTCACTGCCATAAGGCAGTAAGTGCGGTGCAGCCTTCAACAGCGCGGCCAGTGTAATAACCACCACCACCAGGGTCGCCTGCAATGGCGACAGGCCCAGGCCCAGCAACCCCGCAACCCCCGCAGCGCCGACAATGCCCCCCAGGCTGAACAAACCATGGAAACCCGACATCATGGTTTTGCCACTGGCGCGCTCAACGATCACCGCTTGCAGGTTGACGGTGGAGTCCACGGTGCCCAGGCCTGCGCCAAACAGGAACAACCCGGCAATCAGCAACGGGATGGAACTGACGGTGGCCAGCATCGGCAGGGCCAGGCAGATCATCAGTGTCCCTGCGCTCAGCACGCGTCGGCAACCGTAACGCGAGGCCAGCGCGCCCGCTGCCGGCATTGCGATGATCGACCCCACCCCCAGGCATAACAGCAGCAGGCCAAGGGTGCCTTCATTCAGATTCGCACGCGCCTTGGCGTACGGCACCAGCGGCGCCCAGGCGGCGATACCAAAACCTGCGATAAAAAAAGCGATGCGGGTCGACATCTGCTCCAGTCGCCCGGGAACCACGGGGGCAGGAGTGGGAATGGCAGTCATGGAAAATCCTTGGTTTGGCGTTCAACGAACGATGTCCGGCGCGACATCCTTGCATATCAGGCTCTCTTGAGCGAATCGGGTTCCGTTGGTGTTCAGGATTAAAGGTACGGGGTGCAAGCCTCATTTTTTTACAAACACGGAACGCTTTGGTGGCCGGTCACCACGTAGAAATGATCGAGCCTGTAGGAGGTGGGCTGGAAGGTGTGTAATCCCTGCAGGAGTGGCTGAACCCCAGGTTTCTTGTGGCGGATTACCACCTTCCAGCTCACTTCCCACAGACCGGCCGTTGTGTAATACGCTGCTGTCCCGATAGTAGATAAGTGAACGGACGAACCGATGAAGAATTTCCGGTTGGCGTGGTTATGACCCGATTCTACGACGCGCGCGGCAATATCTATGGGGTGGTCAGCCCCGCCTATTTATGCCGCCAGGGTATTGCCGTGCCCGACACTGCCGGCTTGGCTGCGAGCACGCGTAAGGCGTGGGCCGCATCGGCGATTGCGTCGGAATGTGGTTGGGGTTCGTTGCCGCGTCCTGCTGGTGCCAAGGCGCATCGCTGCGATGGTTTGTTGGTCGGGCCATTTCAGGCCCAGCCACCGTTTGATCTGCTGATCATCAATACCGACGGCTCTCTCGCCGAACGCAGTGGCAATGGGCTGACTATCTTTGCCCAAGCGTTGACCGACCAGGGTTTGCTGGTCCATGGCAGCGAGTTGCGGGTGTATCACGACAAGCCGGATGCGGTATCGCCCGTAATCACCTGTGTCGAGCCGGCTGAGCATGAACAGGTGCCAGGCTTCTGGCTGGCCTTGGGCCGGCCCGAGTTTGGCCCCTTGGCGGTGGGGGCGGTTGGCGTGAGCCCGGTGGCTGTGGGGCGGCATGAACTCAGTCATGTGGCAGCCTTGACGTCGCTCAATCCGCAATGGGGGAGCAGTCAATTTGTCCGGGTTGGCAACCCCCATTGTGTGACGCTGGTTGAGCAGGTTTCGGCATTGCCAGGCTGTGACACGATGCATCAGTCGGTACTTTTCAAGCAGTTGAAGGCCATCGCTTTTGCACCGCCGGCAGGGTGCGGCCAACCCTGTGTCGGTGGGGTCAACCTGCAATGGGTTGCTCGAGACGCTGGCAATCGAATCATCGCACGCGTATTTGAGCGAGGAGAGGGGCCTACGGCGTCCTCGGGGACCAGCGCCAGTGCAGTGGCGTGCGCGGCATGGCGAGCAGGTTGGGTTGAGGGGGGCGACGTAGCGGTGGTAATGCCGGGTGGCACGGCGCCAGTGCGCTTGCAGATCGAATCAGGAGACGTGCTGAGTGTTAGTCTTTTCGGGACAGCGCAATTAAAAGTCTGAACATCGGAAATGACTGATGCCTTAAATAAGCGTCAGCCGTTTCCTTAAAACTCAGTTAAGAGAGTACAAGCCGCAGTCAGAGTTTGCCTCTAATTATTAGATGATTTTTTGGCTGTATTTATATTCTGTAAAAGACACTTCCATCTTTGCTGTACGAAACTTCTTTATTCTTTCTGAAGGGCCGAAAGTCGCCTGAAATCGCTAAGCTTTAGCGCATTCAGGTGCTTTTTCTCAATCCAAATGGCGTTGACGAGGGAAAGCTGTTCAAACGAAAAGTTGAAGACGGGTAACAAAGGATGGTTAACGCGTTTGTTTCGTCACGTTTCAAATTGGTCCTTGCAGGTATAAAGACAGATTTTCAGATAGTGGCATTCAAAGGCAGCGAAGCCCTCGACCAGCCCTACTTTATACAGGTGCAGTTAGTCAGCGAAGACCCCTCCCTTGACCTGGAGGCATTGCTTCATCAACCCGCCTATCTGCACTTGGGCGAAGCAGGTCAGGGCTTGCATGGGCAAATCTTTGCCATCGGTCGGGATGATCCCGGTATGCGGCTCGCCCTTTATCACCTGACACTGGCGCCACGTCTGGCATCCCTTGCCTATCGTTGCGACCAGCGGGTTTTCCAGCAGCGCAGCGTACCGCAGATCATTGTTGCGGTCCTCGAACAGCACGGCATCTTCGCCGACGCCTATGCCTTTGAGCTCGGGCCGGTGGTGTATCCACCACGCGCCTTTTGCGTGCAGTACAGGGAGTCCGACCTGCATTTCATCCAACGGCTGTGTGAAGAGGAGGGCATTCACTATCACTTTCGTCACAGCGCAGAGAATCATCTGCTGGTGTTTGGTGATGACCAGACGGTGTTTCGCCGGTTGCCGGTACAGCGTTATTGTTCCTCGGCTGATCCATCGCTTGGGGCCCCGGTCGTCCAACGTTTCGACCGGCGCCTGGTCACGCGCAGCCGGCGCACCGTACGTCGTGACTATGACTTTGAGCACCCTTCGTTTCGCCTGCATGACCAAGCCGGTGCCGGGCCGGCGGATCCTTTGGAAGACTATGGCTACCCTGCTGGCTTTACGAGCCATGCACGTGGTGCGAAGCTGGCGCGACGCAGCCTGGAGCGTCACCAGCGTGATCGCCATCGAGTGCTGGGCAAGAGCGATCAACCGGCGCTATGCAGTGGCCACTTCCTTGAACTGTGCGATCACCCGGACCCAGCCTGCAACGACTTATGGTTGCTGACCTCGGTGCGTCATGAGGGTTACCAGCCGCAGGTGCTGGAGGAGTCGATCGTTGATGCCAATGGGTTCCAAGGCTATCGCAACCGGTTCACTGCAACCCCCTGGCGCGCAGTGCATCGACCTGCCCTCAAGCACCCCAAACCGACGATCAGTGGCAGCCAGACCGCGACGGTAACCGGGCCTGCCGGCGAGGACGTGCACTGCGATGCCTATGGCCGTGTGAAGGTGCGCTTTCATTGGGATCGCGCGGACAAGGGCGACGAGACGAGCAGTTGTTGGCTGCGCGTGGCGTCCGGTTGGGCGGGTGATGGGTTTGGCGCCATGGTCATTCCACGGGTGGGCATGGAAGTGCTGGTGAGCTTTTTGGAGGGCGACCCGGACCAACCCCTTGTCACCAGTTGCCTGCCCAATGCATCGCACTTGCCGGCGTACGCTTTGCCGCAGCACAAGACACGCAGCGTACTGCGTAGCCGCAGCTCGCCGGGCGGCGGAGGCGCCAACGAGTTGCACTTGGAAGACCGGCGCGGCGAAGAACTCATCTACCTGCGTGCCCAGCGTGACCTGGAGCAACGGGTGGGGCATGACAGTCGCCTGGAGGTGGAGGGCGATAGCGTGACTCGCGTTGGCAAGAGCTTGTTGATCGAAGCCGGGCAGCAGGTTCATCTCAAGGCCGGCGCCAGCCTGGTGATAGAGGCCGGCGCACAACTGAGCTTGAAGGCAGGCGGGGAACACCTGGTGATGCAAGCCGGCAGTATTTCCAGCAGCCGGTCCATCACTCTGGGCGGTTCGCCGTCTGCAAGCCGTTCGGTGAACCCATCAGGGGTTGCCGGCACGCAAATCTCTGCTGTGCAAAACGTCATCATGGACTTGGCCAAGCAACTGGGCGCCGACTTTTGCCCTCTGTGCGAAGGCTGCCGCGAAGGCCTGTGCGATATCCCAGGGAGGGCGGCCTGATGGACAGCTTGCTCCATTGTTGGATGGCCCAACAACAGCAGAGCGGACACCCATTGTGCCTGATGCTTGATGGTAACCACGAGGCTCGCCAACGCCTGATGGCAAACCGTGCTCCGTCGCACTATTGCAACCTCTACAGCGAGACCGCTGCGGCGGAGTTGGCGAATACAGGCCCGCTCATACTGTTACTGGAACAACTGAATGAGCCTGCCTTGGCCGACCTGTTGCTACACCCCGAGTCGAACTGGGGCTGGCTCGCCAGCCTTTCGGCCAGCGACCTGGTGGGTGTGGCGCGCCATTGGCGCGAGAGACTGCGGGTGGCGCCAGAAGGCCGTCAGGTGCTTTATCGCATTCACGACAATCGCACCCTGGCCCGTGCCTTGGCCCATCTGGGCAAAGAGCATTGGCCCGCCTACCTCGGACCACTGATCAGCGTGTGCTATTGGCATGAAGGCCGTTGGCATCACCACGAAAATCCTGCGCCGGGCGACTACCCTGCGCCTGATCCAGCGCCGTGGCTCGACACACCCAACCCTCACGCCGAAGCCATCCTGCACGCCAATATCCTGCGCTACCTGCTGGCTGAGCACAGTGAAGACCTGGCGGCATTGGTCGAATTCCAAGACCCCAGGATTTGGCTGGCCCAGGTACTGGAGCAGGCACGCAGCTGGCAATGGCGGGAGCCGGCGCAGCTCGAGTTCCTGGTGGTACGCCGGTTGGCAGAGGCGACCGGCAGCAGTGTTATTCATTGGTTACCGAGGATTGGCGAGGCTCCAGGGGAGCATTTTGAACGAGTGATGGAGCAGTGGCACAGCGAGGTAGGGAAAGGTGAATAGGTGGATAGGGTGGGTGCTGGTGGTTATTACGGGTGCGTGGCTTTCGGGGTGTACGGGGAGGACGGTGGAGCGTTTTACATTGGAGGTGGATTTGCCGGCGCAATTTGAACTTAAAACGGCTGCCAACTACCGGCCCGCAACGGGTGAGACCTGCACCTTGCCTCGGCGGCGAGGCAAAAGACCTGAGCGAAAAGTCTTTTTTACAGACTACAAGCCTGTAGCGAGCAGCGTGAGTTATGAGTTGCCATTGACTGAAACGGTAGAGGGTTGTCCATTGGTACTACGCAGTGTGGAGTTTGACTTCTATGCGAAGTGGGGGACGCGGAGTACGGATGTGGGCGGGAATTTCGGGAGTATTTCCATTCGCGACCGTTTGGAGGCCGACCTACCTGGGATGCCCGAGTCGGGTGTGCAGGAAATACGTGGGCAATGTAAATGGCACTTTCGGACGGTCGGGCCTTTGCACGCGATTAGAAAACTTCTGATCTGCAATTCATTGGATTCGATGGGCAAGTTGCAAGAGTCGCGGGTAGGGGGCGTGGCGTACCGGGCGCAGTTACCGGGGAAAAAGCTGAGGTTGGTGCTATCTGTCAGTGAGGATGAGTTACCTGCCTTTGATGATAGGTGGGTAGCTGTGCCGGGTGGATGGCGGCGATGCAGAGGCAAGAGTTTCGAAGACCTTTTTGCATATTGCGCAGGTAACACCACGGACTTCAAACCCATAAAAATGCCGGACGGGCGCATATGCGACGTCTATCCAACATGCCAATAACAAGGACGAATTCATGAAGCTGGATGCATGGAAGCACGCTTTTTTCAGTGAACGAATGCCTGCTTGCGCATTGAAAGGGCACTGGGTAAGTTTTCGTTTAGTCGATATGGCGGGCAATGGAAAAGCCTATGGCGGACTATCATTTTCGGTCCATGACAGTTCAGGGAGGCAGTACGTCGGTAAATTGAATGGTGAGGGTTTTGCCAGTCTGCAGGATTTCTATTGCGGCCCTGTTGTTCTCATGTTGGATGATTTGTATAGCGGGACTGAGGAGCCGTACTACCAGCTAAGAACGCGCCGAACGTACAAACTACCTATCACCGAACTTCAAATTCGCGCTGAGCGAACTTTTTTTGCTAGTGCTGACGGAAGACGCGTTGAGGGGGCGCCTGCCTACCCACAAGCGGATGGAGTTTATCAGGTTGAAGTAAGCGATTTGGTACGCCATAGCGCTCATCTGCCCCGACCTGCTTCGTCAGCTTTGCGACCCAAGCGTCACGCATTGAAAATGATGGCCGATCTGGGCTTCGGCCCGCCTCAGCCCTCATTGGTGGGTATCGTACTGTTCCCCAACAAGCACACCGTTCTAGAAGTACGACCCCTACGGGCGTTACGCCCAATGTTATCCACCGAAGACAGCTTCTGCGCCTTGAACCTATACCAACTGGCATTGTTTGCTGCGTTGAGTTACTGCGATTTTGGGCAGGTCCCCGCAGAAAGACCGTTAGACGAAGTTCGGTTTCCGTTAGATCCGAGCGTTGGAAATTTATTCGCTGAACAGCTTTCGGTGTATCACGAAGCCTGGCGAATTGATCCGAAGCAATCACACCGTTTTTACCCCCTCTACGAAGATATCCCTTACTCCCAACGCTTCGAAATCCTGCCTTTCGATCCGCAGTTGTATCCACAAAATCGCCCGGAACGGAAGGAAGAACAGGAACACCCCGCACGCTTGCACTTTTTCGATGATGAAAAATTCGGTACTGACACCCAGGCTTTCATCACCCACCACGATGAAGTCATCCTGATTTCTGTGCGAGGAACGGTCAGCCGTGCCGACGCATTACGTGACGCCGACGCCCATCAGGTGGCTTTTGAAGGCGGTATTGGAAAAGCACACGATGGTTTTTACCAGGCCTATCGGGCTATGCGTAATTTCGTATTGCAATATCTTGATCAGTTTCACACAGGTCAGCGCATCGTAATTTGCGGTCACAGCCTCGGCGGCGCCATTGCATTGCTATTGGCCGAAGGACTGCGCCGAACCCCAGACGCCCACTACAACATTCTGCTCTACACCTACGGCGCCCCCCGCGCCGCCGACGCCGAATTCACTGCCGGCGCCTCAACATTGGTCCACCACCGCATCGTCAACCACAACGACCCTGTCCCCAGCGTCCCGGCACCCTGGATGAATACCACCGCCAAGCTCTGGATTCCCGGAGCCATCACGCTATTCAGCCACCCCGTGCCCGGTGGCCTGTTGTTCGCCGCAGGGCTGGTGCGGGTGGGTGGTAACCCTTATCGACATCATGGCGAGCAATATCACTTCATGCCGATCACGCTCCCGGATGGCAGCCACTCCTCGGTGTTATGGAAGCCTGGCTGTGAATCCCTCCAAGAAGCGGGTTGCAACCGCGCATTGCAACTGCAGGGCGACATGCCCGAGCGCGATAATGTGCTGAGGCAGCTGTTTCAAGCCGACCAGCACTTCATGACCACCAGCTACATCCCCGCGGCGTGGGCGACATTGCGCCGCTGGCAACAAACCCTGGAGAGTGAGGGCGCGTTGGTGACTCAGAGGGAGTTCGAGCTGCTCGACCGGGCCTTTGAAGACATGCGCGAGCAACTCCGGGCCAAGCGGCGTGAACTTGCGCTACGGCGCCCTGCCAATGATCGTAGCCATGAACCTACTGATGCCTTGAACGCAGAGATCGACCGGTTGCACACCAGTCGTGAGCGCTTGGCAAGCCTGCGCTGGCGACGCCTGGAAGCCCGCGATGTCTACGGCAGCCATGCCCGTTCTGCACATCTCCAATCGAGCCTCAAACGTTGGTTCAGCCACCGCGAGAATCGTGAGCCGGCCCAATTCGCCAGCATCCCGCCGCCTGCCCACGACGAACAGGCACGGGGGCAAACGCTGGACATCGACTCAATCGTCTAACCCGCGCGGTTACATAAACTCTACCTGCGCCGGTTGCCGCTTCATCAGCACCTTGCCGTTGCGAATCGAGTACAGCGGCAAGCCCTGGCTACGTATGACTTCGTAGTCGCTGTCGGCCGACAGGATCAACAGGTTAGCCGGGCGGCCTGCTTGCAACCCATAACGATCACCCAGGGCCATGGCTTTGGCACTGTTGTCGGTGACCAGGTCCAGGGCGTTTTGCAAATTGCGGTAACCGAGCATATGACAGATGTGCAGACCGGCCTCCAGTACTCGCAGAATGTTGCCGTTACCCAGCGGGTACCAGGGATCGACGATGGAATCCTGGCCGAAACACACGTTCATGCCGGCCTCAAGCAGTTCGTTCACACGGGTGACACCGCGCCGTTTCGGGAAGTTGTCGAAGCGGCCCTGCAGGTGGATGCTTTCGGTGGGGCACGAGACAAAGCTGATGCCGGAATGCCCCAGCAGGCGAAACAGCTTGGCGCAGTAAGCATTGTCGTAGGAACCCATGGCGGTGGTATGGCTGGCGGTCACGCGGGCACCCATGTCGCGGCTGCGGGCTTCTTCCGCTAGGACTTCGAGAAAGCGTGAGTGGGGGTCGTCGGTTTCGTCACAGTGCACGTCCACCAGGCAGCCAGTACGTTCGGCCAGGTCCATGAGGAACTTCACCGAACTCACGCCTTGGTCGCGGGTGTATTCGAAGTGGGGGATGCCACCGATCACATCGGCACCCAGGCGAATGGCTTCTTCCATCAACTCATGACCATTGCGGAAGGACTCGATGCCTTCCTGGGGAAAGGCGACGATTTGCAAATCGATCAGGTGCGTGCTCTCTTCACGTACCTCCAGCAGGGCCTTGAGTGCAGTAAGGTCTGGGTCGGTGACGTCGACATGGGTGCGCACATGCTGGATGCCATGGGCGGCGAGGGTCTGAATGGTTTTTTTGGCCCGGGCCTTGGTGTCTTCCAGAGTAATGGTGGCCTTGCGTTCGCCCCAGCACTCGATGCCTTCAAACAGCGTACCGCTCATGTTCCAGCGCGGCTCGCCGGCGGTGAGGGTGGCGTCGAGGTGGATGTGGGGCTCGACAAAGGGCGGTATGACCAGGTTGCCGGCGGCGTCCAAGTCGCCGGCCATCAGCGCCGGCTCCCCCGTTTGCGCAGTGATGCTGGCGATCCGGCCGTGTTCCAGGTGCAGATCATGCAGGCCTTCACGGTTGCGCAGGCGGGCATTGATGATGTGCATGGGCAAGTTCCTCTTGGCTAAAAACAATCAGGCAGACAGCCGCCAGATCCTCAGGGCGATACCGATGTCCAGGCGGTCATGGCGCGTAGTATGGCGCTGAGCAGCACATAGGTCAGCGATGCGGCAAAAATTCCCACCAACGGCGCGACCCACGGCGAGTTGAATGCGACCACGGTGCCCACCCCATACGCGATCAGACCTGGCCAATTGAACGCCGGTAAGCGAGCCTCTGCCAAGCGGGGATAGTGGCCGCGATAGCGATAAAAGAAGTCCGCCATGATCACGCCTCCTATCGGCGGGATGACCGTACCCAGCAGGATCAGGTACGGCACCAGCAGGTCGTACATGCCGAACAAGGCGAGCAGGGTGCCGATCACCGCGCCGGCCAGGGTCACGCTCTTGCGACGCTGGGTGCGCAGCAAGTTGCAACCGGCGACGGCGAAGTTGTAGATGGTGTTGTCCTGGGTGCTCCAGATATTGAGCAGCAACATCGCCATCGCCGCCGTGGCGAAACCTTGCAGCAGCAAGACCTCCACCACATCCGGTTGCTGATAGACGATGGCGCCATAGGCCCCGATCAGCACCATCAAGCCGTTGCCGACAAAAAAGCCGATCAGGCTGGCCAGCACCGCAACCTTGGCCGAGCGCGAAAACCGTGTCCAGTTGGTGGCCTGAGTTGCCCCGCTGACAAAGGTCCCGAACACCAGCGTGATGGCGGTGGACAAGTCCAGCTCAGCGCTGGGCACCACCGCCAGCAGCCCCTCCAGCCCGCCGACCTTCACGGTGGCGACCCACATCGACAGCGTCAACAGAATGCCCATGGCCGGCACCGCGATGTAGGACAGGATTTCCAAGCCGCGATACCCCACGTAGGCGGTGGCGCAGAACAGTAAGCCAAATACCACCATCAGCCCCAGCACACTGCCCTGGCTCAATTGGAAATACTTGCCCAATACCACCGCAGCCGTGGCCGTGCCCCAGGCATACCAGCCGATCTGGGTAAAACCGAGGATCAAGTCACTGAGTTTGCTGCCCACTTCGCCAAAGCAGAAACGCCCCATCAACACCGAGTTCAAGCCGCTCTTGAACGCGATGTAACCCAAGCCTGCGGCGTAGATACCCAACAACAGGTTACCCAGGGCCACGACGCCGAGCATATCCATGAAGCTGAACGCTACCCCCAGCTTGCCGCCGGCGAACATGGTCGCGGTAAAAAAGGTGAACCCCAGCAACACCATGGCCGTAGAGGCCAGGCCCTTACGCGCGTGCAAGGGGACTTCGCTGAGAGGGTAGTCGTTGCCGGGTTCTTGCTGCGTCATGGGGGCTGCTCCCTGAGTGGTGACCCAGGTCGTGTGCATCCTGCGTGCCAATGCAGGTGCAGGCAGGTATGGGCTGACGGGAGCAAGCCTTTTATAAGGTCGCCCCCTCCCAATCAGCGCAAAAGCAGTGCAGCGGTGAGCCAAACTGGCTCAGTCGAACAGCGTCTGTGCGGGTTTCCCAAATGGATCAGCCCGCCGGCGCTTCGAAAAAAACCACCCGCAGGTGGTTCTTACTCACCGCGATAGATGCAGCCACTGGTGCACGTCTCGTGGATACGGATCGCACTGAGTTCCGGCAGCAAGGGTTTCAGTTCATTCCAGATCCACTTGGCCAGCACTTCGCTGGTGGGGTTTTCCAGGCCGGGAATGTCATTGAGGTAGTTGTGGTCGAGGCGTTCATAGAGCGGCTTGAAAATCGCTTTGATCTCCGAGAAGTCGCGAATCCAGCCGGTATGGGGATCCAGGTCGCCGCTCAGGTGGATGGCCACCTTGAACGAGTGCCCATGCAGACGCCCGCATTTGTGGCCTTCCGGTACGTGGGGCAGGCGATGGGCGGATTCGAATGTAAATTCCTTGAAGATTTCCACAGTGTTTTCAGCTCGGTCAGGTGTCTGGCAGGCGGCGAGTTTAACAGTTTGATCAACCTCTGCGCATACCGCCCCTCGGCCGCAGGCACCCATGCGGTCAAAGGGTTAGCAAACGGTCGCCGAGCTTGCCGTTATCCGCCAATGCCAAAAACTCATCTCCCAGTCGTTGGCTCTCGCTCATGGCAGTTTGCCAATATTTGTTGCGGCCTGGATCATCGCCCATGAAACGCTTGAAGTCGCTGCGGTCTGGCAGCTTGCCGTGGGGCAGGCGGGCCAGGTAGTCCCTGGACGGCGCCAGCAGTAACACATCCTGCAAGCCCTGCTGGTTGCTGCGTCGCCATGGCAGGCCCTTGTCGAACCAGCCGGGGATGACCCGGTCGGTAAAGTGCGGGTACAGCACAATGTCATCGCCGTGGTAGGGCAGGTCGAGGTGGTAATCCAACAGGCCGCCGTCGCGGTAGGTGCCGACCCCGGCACCGGGCAGGTCGCGCACGCCTTGCATGACCATGGGGATCGAGCCGGACGCGAGCAACGCCTGGCGCAGGTTGCCCACGTCCAGGGTGAGGAAGCGCGAGGGGAAATCTTTCAGGGGGTGTACCGGAGGCGCCTGACGCGGGTCGTGGATGATCAGCCGTTCGAAATGCCGCGACAGCCGTGCGCGGCCCCGCAGATTATCGGCAATCACCGATGACAGGCCCAGCCCCAGCCGCCCACGGTGGTCATCGGCGAGCAATCCGTGGCTCTTGACCACCATGATGTTCAGCCGATAGTCGGGGTTGTCCAGCACCCGCGCATCGCGCCCGGCCAGCAGGTCGTCGAGCATGCGTTGGCAGCTCTGGCTGACTTGCGCCATGGTCACGCCTTTGGCAAAGCGCTGCTCGTTGTACAGGCGGCCCAGGTCGAGCAAACCTTGCACCGGGTCGGGCAGGCAGGCGCTGGCGAACCGCCACGAGCCGATGGACGCGCCGATCAGCGCACGCTCGCGCGGCGCACGGGGCAACCAGTCACCGAACAGCACCAGGTCCAGCCCTTGGATACCCAGGGCCTTGGGGCCGCCCGCCGCGCCGGGGAGGATACCGACGTCGGCAGGCGCAAGGCCCTGCTCGCGGATGCGGGTGAAGGCGCGTTTGCCGGCCTTGAGGGTCAAGGCCGGGAACTTGATATGGATGGCTGTCATACCGGTCTCTGTTGAGGCGAGCGGGGCAGTATAAGAAATCTCGCAGGCAGTGGGAAAAATGGCTTAACCGGAATTGCCATGGTGGCAATTCAGTTTCAGTTAAGTTGCAGCGCGTACCGTGGCCGGCGTAGGAAAACATCATGTAACGGAGACTTATCATGAAGCGCCTCACTGCCCTGGGCGCCGCCGCTATCATCCTCGTTACGGCGACCCCGGCCGCCGCCGTGGACCCCGACAAGCCACTGATCGTGCCGGCCACTGTTACAATTGTCGCTTTCGATCAATTGGACGCTACGGCCCTGGCCCTTCACCCTGGTTCGACGCTGCTGGACACCGATTTGGATGAGGAATACGGCAAGTACGTTTATGAAGTCGAGCTACGAGATACCGACGGCATTGAATGGGATGTTGAATTGAATGCGCTCACCGGGCAGGTTCTCAAGAATCATCAGGATACGTAATGAAGGTAAATTTACGCGTCGGCAGTCGCGTGGCGCTGGTGCTCATGGTGTTTTGTTCCAGCCTGGCGGCCCGCGACCTCAACCAGGACGAAGCCCTGGCCCTGCGCCAGCAAGGCGTGATCCTGCCATTGGAACAGCTGTTGCAGCAGGCCATGGCGCGATACCCCGGCTCGCGGCTGCTGGAGGCCGAACTGGAAAAGAAACACGGGCAATACGCCTATGAAGTGGAACTGGTGACCACCGAGGGCGTGGTGCGCGAGATCAAGCTGGATGCCACCAATGGCGACCTGATCAAAGATGAGGAAGACTGATGCGCCTGCTCCTGGTGGAAGACAACGTGCCCCTGGCCGACGAACTGATGGCCGGCCTGCAGCGCCAGGGTTATGCAGTCGACTGGCTGGCCGACGGCCGGGACGCCGTGTATCAAGGGCGCAGCGAGCCCTATGACTTGATCATTCTCGACCTTGGCCTGCCCGGTTTGCCCGGGCTTGATGTGCTGGCCCAATGGCGCGCCGCCGCGTTGGCCATCCCGGTGCTGATCCTTACCGCCCGCGATTCCTGGGCCGAGCGTATCGAAGGGCTCAAGGCCGGCGCCGATGATTACCTGAGCAAACCCTTTCACCCTGAAGAGCTGTACCTGCGCATCCAGTCGCTGCTGCGCCGCTCCCACGGCCAGACGAACCAGCCCACCCTGCAAGCCGCCGGCCTGCATTTGGATGAAGGGCGCCAGTGCGTGCTACGTGACGGCGCCGAGATCCAACTGACGGCTGCCGAGTTTCGCTTGTTACGCTATTTCATGCTGCATCCCGAACAGATCCTGTCCAAAAGCCACCTTGCCGAGCACTTGTATGACGGCGAGACCGAGCGCGACTCCAATGTGCTGGAGGTGCACGTCAACCACCTGCGGCGCAAATTGGGACGCAGCGTGATCGAGACCCGACGCGGTCAGGGTTACCGATTCGGCGCCACTCCGGCATGAGGTCGATCCAGCGGCGCTTGAGCCTGGGGTTGATCAGCGTGATGGTGATCGTCGGCGTGGTGCTGGCGCAAACCAGCCTGTGGTTGTTCGAGGCGGGTTTGCAGCGCTACCTTGAAGCGGGCTTGCGCAACGACAGCGAAAACCTGCTGGTGGCGCTGGTGCGTGGGCCCAACGGAGTGCAGTTGGATGAGCAACGCCTGTCGCCGGCGTACCAACGGCCATTTTCCGGGCATTACTTTCGTATCGACTTTGCCGATGTGCATTGGCGCTCCCGCTCACTGTGGGACCAGGAACTGCCCCGGCTCCCGGTGGCGGGGCTCAAGGGCAACCTGCAACTGGGACCCGAAGGCCAGCAACTGTTGGTGCTGCGCTCGGACTACAAGCGCTTTGGCCAATCGATTTCCATCAGCGTGGCCCAGGACTACACGCCTGTGCGCGAGAGCTTTCGCCTGATGCGTCAGGTCGGCCTGGTGATGGGGCTGGCGGCGCTGCTGCTGGTGCTGATCCTGCAACGGGTCACCGTGCGCCGTGCCCTGCGCCCCCTGGAGACCGCACGTAACCAGATCGCCCAACTGCAACAAGGCCAGCGCTCGCAACTCGATACTCAGGTGCCGCTTGAGCTGGAGCCACTGGTGGCGCAAATCAACCACCTGTTGGCGCACACCGAAGACAGCCTCAAGCGCTCGCGCAACGCCCTCGGCAACCTGGGGCATGCGCTGAAAACCCCGCTGGCAGTGTTGTTGAGCGCGGCCTCCAGTGACGCCCTCAAGGATCATCCGCAACTGAGCCAGTTGCTGCGCGAGCAATTGGAGCAGGTGCAGCAGCGCCTCAACCGTGAACTCAACCGTGCGCGCCTGGCGGGTGATGCGCTGCCGGGCGCGTTGTTTGACTGTGAACAAGAACTGCCCGGTTTACTGGCCACCCTGCGCATGATCCACGGCGAACACCTGGACCTCAGCTACCAGGTGGCGCCGGGCCTGCAACTGCCTTGGGACCGTGAAGACCTGCTGGAACTGCTGGGCAACCTGTTGGACAACGCCTGTAAATGGGCGGACGCCGAGGTACGCCTGAGCGTTAGCGAGACGCCCCAGGGCTATCGGCTGGCGGTGGAAGACGACGGCCCCGGCATTCCCGAGGCCCAGCGCGACCAAGTGTTCAGCCGTGGCGCACGCCTGGATGAGCAAAGGGTTGGCCATGGCCTGGGTTTGGGGATCGTGCGGGATATCGTTGAGGTGTGGGGTGGGGTGTTGCAACTGCAAGAGAGCGAGCTGGGTGGGCTCAAGGTATTGATCCAGTTGCCACGGCGCTAGCATTCACACACCACCGCTCAAAATGTGGCAGCTGGCTTGCCTGCGATAGCATCGACTCGGTTTGCCTGACATACCGAGGTGTCTGCATCGCGGGCAAGCCCGGCTCCCACAGTAAAGCCTTGCTACATTCAGACCCTGAACTGATCCATCAACCCCTGCTGCTGATTTGCCAGGCTGTTCAACGCCTGGCTGACCCGCGCCGATTCATTGGCCTGCTCCGACAACGACTCGGTCACATCGCGAATGGTCGCCACGTTGCTGTTGATCTCTTCGGCCACGGCGCTTTGCTCTTCGGCGGCGCTGGCGATTTGCAGGTTCATATCACTGATCACCGTGACCGCATCGCCAATCTGGCGCAAGGCGGTGACGGCCTGGCCGACCTGTTCGACGCTGCCCTGAGCCTGGCGATAGCTGTTGCCCATGGAGCCGACCACGTCGCTGGTACCGGTTTGCAATTGTTCGATCACCAGGCGGGTTTCTTCCACCGATTCCTGGGTGCGCCGCGCCAGGTTGCGCACTTCGTCGGCGACCACGGCAAAACCGCGGCCGGCTTCACCGGCGCGAGCGGCTTCGATGGCGGCGTTGAGCGCCAACAGATTGGTCTGCTCGGCGATGCCGCGAATCACTTCAAGCACCGAGCCGATCTGTTCGCTGTTGGCGGCCAAGCCCTCTACCTGGGTCATGGCGGTGCTCATGTCGGCGGCGAGCTCGCCAATGTTGGCGGTGGTGCGGTCGATAACCGTCAAGCCTTGACGAGTTGCCTGGTCGGCATCTCGGGCGGCTTGGGCCGCTTGGGCGGCGCTGCGGGCCACGTCCTGGGCGGTGGCGCTCATTTCGTGGGATGCGGTAGCCACCTGATCCACCTGGCGGTATTGCTGCTCCATGCCGGCGCTGGTTTGCGTGGCAATGGCCGCGGACTGGTCGGCAGTGCCCCGGGCGTCCTGCACCGAGCGTTTGACCTCGGCAATGATCGGCTGCAGCTTGTCGAGGAAGCGGTTGAACCAGCCGGCCAATTGGCCCAGTTCGTCCTGTTTGGCGTAGGCCAGGCGCCGGGTCAGGTCGCCTTCGCCGCTGGCGATATCCTCAAGCATGTGCGCCACGCCAAGGATTGGCCGGGTCACGCTGCGCGCCATCAGCCACACCAGGATCAAGCCGACCACGGCGGCGAGCAGGCCCAGGCCCAGTTCTAGCAGGGTGCCTTTGGCGTTGTCGGCGTCCAGCTGGTTTTTCAGCGCTTCGGCGGGGGCGACCAGGACTTTTTCCGGTACATCCAGCAATACGCCCCACGCCTTACCGCCGGGAATCGGCGCAAAAGGCGCCAGTACCTTGAGTTGATGGTCGGTGCGCAGGCTGTGGGTCTGGGTACTGCTGGCCAAGGCACTGGTCAACTGTGCGCCGCTGGCCGGGTCGACCTGCTCCAGGCGTTGGCTGAGTTTGCTGGCATCCGGGCTGTAGCCGGCCAGTAAGCCGGTCGGGCTGAGGATGCTGACTTGGGTCTGGCCGTCGTACAGTTTCTGGCTGGCCTGTTGGCTGACCGCCTGCAGGCTGTTGAGGTTGATATCCACCGACAGCGAGGCGATGACTTTGCCATTGACCATCAGCGGGAACACGATGCTGGTCATCAGCACGTTCTGGCCGTCGATCACGTAGAAGTAGGGCTCGATCACGCAGGGTTTGAGAGTCGTGCGCGGGCAGGTGAACCAGGCGTTGGCTTTTTCGCCGCTGGGGCCGATGGAGGTGTCGGCCATGTCGCTCTCGGGCAGTGCCATCGAGGTGATTTTCCCCGGTGTCGGTTGCGACCAGTACAGCGCGAAGCGGCCTTTGTCATTGCTGCCCAGTTCTGCCTGGTTGGCGAACAGTTCGTCTTTGCCGTCCAGCGCATTGGCTTCGAACACCAGGGACAGGCCGAGCAGGTCGGGGTTGGCCTGCAGGGCGGCCTTGACCTGGCGGGTCAGGTCTTCACGGGTGTCGAAGGCATCGAGAAAGCGCTTCTCGGCCTGTTCGCGCAAAAACAGCACCTGGCGGGAAAAACCATGGCCGTATTGGTAGGCATCCATGAACTGCTGGCGAATGCCCAGCGCTTGCACTTCGCCTTGGGCCTCGATGCGCGACTGGGCGGCTTCGTCGAGCATCTGCATGCTGGACGCCTTGACCTGCTGGGAGCTCTGCGCCATGCGATACAGCGACAGACCCACCAGCAGGGTCACGATCCCCAGCAGGCAGAGGCCCGCCAGCAGGGTGATTTTCCATTGAATGGAGAGCTGCCTGAGCGACATCGGGACATCCTTACCTGAAAGCACATAGAGACAGCGTATCGGCCAGCGCCTGTAATTCTTTATGCGTGCAGAGGGCTTTGCCTCACCACAGTTTTTGACATGACAGCCCAGCTCCTGCAAAGTGCGCGCCCTCTAATAAGACCTCTTTCAAGCTTGCACGCCGGCAGCTGTTCCCATGGGCCGCGCGCGGGCATGCCTGTCTTTTTTGTTTCTGCTTGAGGTAACCATGATTAACGCAGTCATCGCCGCGGTCGGCACCATGCTGGTACTCAGCCTGTCCCGCGTGCACGTGGTCATCGCCATTATCGTCGGCGCCCTGGTGGGCGGCTTGACCGGTGGCCTGGGTATCGAGGCCACGCTCAAGGCCTTCAACGGCGGGCTGGGCGGCGGCGCAACCGTGGCCTTGTCCTACGCATTGCTCGGGGCTTTCGCCGTGGCGATTGCCAAGTCCGGGCTGGCCCATGCGCTGGCGGACAAAGCCTTGCTGCTGGTGGACCGCCAGGACGCCAGCGGTGGCAACCACGTCAAATGGCTGCTGATCGGCCTGTTGTGGGTGGTGGCGATTGCCTCGCAGAACATCTTGCCGATCCACATTGCGTTTATTCCGCTGCTGGTACCGCCGCTGCTGTATGTGCTGACCAAGCTGCAACTGGACCGTCGCCTGATCGCCTGCGTGATGACCTTCGGCCTGATCACCCCGTACATGTTTCTGCCGGTGGGCTTTGGCAATATCTTCCTCAATCAGATCCTGCTGGCCAACGTCGCCAAGAGCGGGGTGGATATCAGCGGGGTCAATGTCACCCACGCCATGGGCTTGCCGGCGCTGGGCATGGTGGTCGGCCTGCTGGTGGCGGTGTTGATCAGCTACCGCAAAAAGCGTGTGTACGACCTGAAGAAAATCGAGCGTGTCGAGCAAGTGGCGGTGCAGTACAACCCGCTGACCCTGCTGGTGGCCGGCCTGGCGATTGCCTCGGCGTTCATCATCCAGTTGTGGCTGGACTCGATGATCATCGGCGCCCTGGCCGGGTTCCTGATCTTCTCGGTGTCGGGCATCGTGCGCTGGCGCGACACCGATGACCTGTTCACCGAAGGCATGAAGATGATGGCGATGATCGGTTTCATCATGATCGCGTCCTCAGGTTTTGCCGAAGTGCTCAAGGCGACCGGTGACGTGAACTCGCTGGTGCAGGCCTCGGCAGCGTTCATCGGTCATAGCCGGGGCGTTGGCGCGTTGTTGATGCTGCTGGTGGGGTTGTTGGTGACCATGGGCATCGGCTCGTCGTTTTCCACGGTGCCGATCCTCGCGGCGATTTTCGTGCCGCTGTGTGTGCAGTTGGGCTTCAGCCCGGTGGCCATCGTGTGCATCGTTGGTACCGCCGGTGCCTTGGGCGACGCCGGTTCGCCCGCTTCGGACTCCACCCTCGGCCCCACCTCCGGCCTGAACATTGACGGCCAGCACCACCATATCTGGGACACCGTGGTACCGACCTTCCTGCACTACAACCTGCCGCTGCTGGCGTTCGGCTGGCTGGCTGCGATGACGCTCTGATCCAAGTGAGCCCCCTGTGGCCAGAGATTGCTCCCGCTGGGCTGCGAAGCAGCCCCAAAAAACTTGCGGGCGCTGCGCACCCGAGCGGGAGCAAGCTCTGGCCACACAAGCTCGCGCCTACAGTAATCGCTCACATGGCCGTTAACCTCTCAAGTCGCCACTAACAAGAGAGAAAAGCCATGCGTCTGAGTTTGAAGGCCAAAGTCCTGGCCCTTGCTGTCGTGCCGGTGTTGTTGTTTGCCGTGGTCATCAGCCTGACCACCGTGTGGATTCTGCAGGGCCAGGCCCGCAACGAGGTGGATGAAACCCGTCAGCGCCTGCTCAACGACGCCAAGGCCACCCTGCAAGGTTATGTCGAGGTGGCTATGACCACCATCAAGCCGCTCTACGACGCGGCAGCCCCCGGCGACAGCGCGGCGCGGGCGCAGGTGGTCAAGTTGTTATCCAATACCAGCTACGGCAAAGACGGCTATTTCTTCGGCTACGACTCCGAGACCATCCGCCTGTTCAAGGGCAACAGCCCGGACGGCGTAGGCAAAAGCTTCAAGGACAACCGCGACCCCAACGGCGTCTACGTCAACCGCGACCTGGTCAAGGTCGGCAAGGACGGCACCCACTACCTGCAATACAGCTCGACCCAGCCCGGCCAGACCGAACTGGTGCCCAAGCTCGGCTATACCGAGTACCTGCCCAAGTGGGACATGGTGATCGGCACCTCGGTGAACCTCGATGGCATCGACGCCCAAGTGGCGGTGGTGCAGGCAAAAGTCGAGAAGCGCATGCAAGGCGTGCTGTTGAGCATCCTCGGCGTGGCCGTGGTGGTGTTGCTGGTGATCGCCGCCGTGGGCATGCTGCTGGCCAATACCATCTTGCGTCCGCTGCACCTGATGAAAGCCAACCTCGATGACATCGCCGCGGGTGAAGGTGACCTGACCCGCCGCCTGGCCATTACCAGCCAGGATGAACTCGGCGACCTGGCCGGTGCATTCAACCGCTTTGTCGATAAAATCCACGGCCTGGTGCGCCAGATCACCGACATGACCGCCCAACTCACCGGGCTGGTGAGCCAGGTGTCCGACCAAGCCCAGCGTTCCGAACAGGCCATGGAACGCCAGCGCCACGAGACCGACCAGGTGGCCACTGCGATCAACCAGATGTCTTCGGCGGCGCACGAAGTGGCACGCAGTGCCCAAGGCGCCGCCGTCGCTGCGCAGCAGACCGACGCCGAAGGCCAGGCCGCCAAACGTGTGGTAGACGGCAGCATCGCGCAGATCCATGCGCTGGTGAACGACATCCGCAGCAGCGGCGTGTCCCTGGACAGCCTGCAGCAGGACGTATCGTCAATCGTCAGTGTGCTCGGCGTGATCCGCTCCATCGCCGAGCAAACCAACCTGCTGGCGCTCAACGCTGCCATCGAGGCCGCACGGGCCGGGGAGGCTGGGCGTGGCTTTGCCGTAGTCGCCGATGAAGTGCGCGCCCTGGCCAGTCGCACCCAAACCAGCACCCAGGAAATCCAGGGCATGATCGATCGCCTGCAAAAAGGCACCGAGGCGGCCGTGGACGCTATGCGCCGCTCCAGCGATGCCGGCGACGGCACCTCGGCCCAGGCCAACCAGGCCGGCGCGTCCCTGGACACCATGGCGCAACTGATTGGCACCATCAACTCAATGAACGCCCAGATCGCCAGCGCCGCGGAAGAGCAGACCGCCGTGGCGGAAGAGATCAACCGCAGCGTGCATCAGATTGCGGTAGCGGTGGACAGCGTGGCGGACGAAACCCAACTGGGCGCTCAAACGTCTCGCAGTCTGGCCGACCTGGGCCAGCGCCTCGGGCAGTTGGTGGGCCAGTTCAGGATCTGATCCATTCAACCCATGGCAGGGTTTAAACGTCGCGCATCAGCAGGCCAAAGCGCAGGTCCATCTGCGCCGGAATCGGCACATACACCGTATGCCCGTCCCCCGGCGCCACCTCAATGCTTTCGCCCTTGGCGTTATGCAGGCTCGGCAAGTCAAAATGAAAATTGCCCGCGGGCGTCATCAACTCCAGGTGGTCGCCCAGCGCAAAGCGGTTCTTGACCTTCACCTCGGCCAACGCGCCACGGCGCTCGCCGGTCAGCTCCCCGACAAACTGCTGGCGCTCGGAAACCGAGCTGCCGTTCTGGTAGTTCTGGTATTCATCGTGCACGTGGCGGCGCAGAAAACCTTCGGTGTAGCCACGCTGGGCCAGGGACTCGAGGTTGGTCATCAAGCCGCGGTCAAACGCCCGGCCGGCCACTGCGTCATCGATGGCCTGGCGGTACACCTGGGTGGTGCGCGCGCAGTAGAAATGGGACTTGGTGCGGCCTTCGATCTTCAACGAATGCACGCCCATCTGTGCCAGGCGTTCCACATGCTGCACGGCCCGCAGGTCCTTGGCGTTCATGATGTAGGTGCCATGTTCGTCTTCGAAAGCGGGCATGGAGTCATCGGGGCGATTGGCTTCCTGTAACAGGAACACCTGATCGGTGGGCGTGCCGATCCCTAATGTGGGTTGATATTCATGGACGATATCGCCAGTGGCATTCTCCACTGCCGGCGTGGCCTGGTATTTCCAGCGGCAGGCATTGGTGCAGGTGCCCTGGTTGGCATCGCGCTTGTTCATGTAGCCCGACAGCAGGCACCGCCCGGAATAGGCCATGCACAAGGCGCCATGTACAAACACCTCCAACTCCATCGCCGGCACTTGCTGGCGGATTTCGCCGATCTCTTCCAGGGACAGCTCCCGCGACAGAATCACCCTGCAAATGCCTTGTTGCTGCCAGAACGCCACGCTGGCCCAGTTCACCGTATTGGCCTGTACCGACAGGTGAATCGGCATCTGCGGGAAGTGCTGGCGCACCAGCATGATCAACCCCGGGTCGGACATGATCAGCGCATCCGGGCCCATGGCGATCACCGGCGCCAGGTCCTTGAGGAAGGTCTTGAGCTTGGCGTTGTGGGGCGCAATGTTCACCACCACGTAGAAGCGCTTGCCCAGGTCATGGGCTTCGTGGATGCCGAGGGCCAGGTTGGCGTGGTCGAACTCGTTGTTGCGCACCCGCAGGCTGTAGCGCGGTTGGCCGGCATAGACCGCATCGGCACCGTAGGCGAAGGCGTAGCGCATGTTTTTCAGGGTGCCGGCAGGGGCGAGCAGTTCGGGGGCAATCATCGAGGGCATGGCTGTAGGTCGCAAAAGGCGCGAGGGTAGTGCAGGGCCGGGCGCCGTTCATTGATCCACGTCTACGCATGGCGATCTATGCTTGTTCGATAAACAAGGGCACTCCCACGTTTGGCTGCGGACTAAGCAACAGGGCCGCCATCGGCCCTGTTTTTCTGACATGGACCGGACATGAATCAAACCAACCTGCAATTCAAAACCCTGTTGCTGCTACTGGCCTTGGTCACCGTGGCTTTTATCTGGATATTGCTGCCGTTCTACGGCGCGGTGTTCTGGGCCGTGATCCTGGGCATTATCTTTGCGCCGATGCAGCGCCGCCTGCAGCAGCGTTTTAGCTGGAACCGCAACCTGACCTCCCTGACCACCTTGATGGTGTGCCTGGTGATCGCGATTCTGCCGGTGATCATCACCAGTGCTTTGCTGGTGCAAGAGGGGGCCACGCTCTACAAAAACATCGAGAGCGGCAAACTCGACGTAGCGGGTTATATCGAGCAATTCAAGAACGTCCTACCACCGTATTTCCAGCAGTTGCTCGACCGTTTTGGCATGGGCAACCTCGAAGGGCTGCGGGAAAAGGTCGTCAAGGGCGCGATGCAGGGCAGTCAGTTCTTTGCCTCCCAGGCGTTCAGCTTCGGCCAGGGGACGTTTGATTTCCTGGTGAGCTTTTTCATCATGCTGTACCTGCTGTTTTTCCTACTGCGCGATGGCCCGGAACTGGTACGCAAAGTGCGCACAGCCGTACCGTTGGCCGAGCCGCAAAAGCGTCGCCTGCAGCTCAAGTTCAACCGCGTGGTGCGCGCCACGGTCAAGGGCAACGTGCTGGTGGCTGTGACCCAAGGTGCGCTGGGAGGTTTGATCTTCTGGTTCCTGGACATCCCCAGTGCCTTGCTCTGGGCCGTGCTGATGGCGTTCCTGTCGCTATTGCCAGCGGTGGGTGCCGGGCTGGTCTGGGGGCCGGTGGCGGTTTACTTCCTGTTGAGCGGTTCGATCTGGCAGGGCGTGGTGCTGGGGCTGTTCGGGGTGTTCGTGATTGGCCTGGTGGACAACGTACTGCGCCCGATCCTGGTGGGCAAGGACACCAAGATGCCGGACTACCTGATCCTGATCTCGACCTTGGGTGGCCTGTCGGTGTTCGGCCTTAACGGCTTTGTCATCGGGCCGCTGGTGGCGGCGTTGTTCATGTCGTGCTGGGCGTTGTTCGTCGAAACCAAGCCGCGGGTCAAGTTGCCGCTGCCATAGCGTTCAGGCTTCTAGCCTGAAGTCGGTTGCCATTCGGCGTTGTGTTTCGGCATCCGATAACGAAGTGAGCGGGCCGCTGATCGGCTCGCCATCGCGCACCACATACCAGCAGGCGAGCAAGCCCAGTTTGCGCAGAGGGGCGGGGACGGCGCTACCGATGACAGACATGATTTGAACAGTGGGCATAAGTACCTCCAAACGTTATGGAGGTCACCTTACGGTTTGCCGGTGCTTGGGAAAAATCACCTGGCTCGATAGTCGACATCAATGCCAGGCGTTAATCCACCACCTGGTCGAGCATGTTCACCACTTCGTGCTCACTGAGCAGGCCCTTGCGCACCAGGTTTTCGGCCAGCAATGCCAGGAACTTGGCGCTGCGATGGCCTTCAAGGTGCTTGAGTTCAGTCAAAGCGTTATAGACCTTGCTGGAGGTGCACAGGCCGGCGGTGCGGTGCGGGTTTTGCGTGGGCATGGTCAATCGTCCTTAATTGTTATTGGCTGGACTGGGTCGATAGTGCGACTGTTTTGTGACGCAAACATGACAGCGCAGCCCGCCATCGATCAAGAGGATATTCGACGCTCATGATGTGGGATTGGCGCTCGTGCGTTGTTCTCACAGCGACATCGGCAGGATAAATCCGGACTTTTCAGGCAAAAAAAGGCCCCGCGTGTGGGCGAGGCCTGTGTCTGTCAATGGATTAAAACTTACCAACCATGGCGGTAGTAGCCGTGGGGCGGGCCGTAGTAGCCGCGAGGTGGCCCATAATAACCGCGCGGTGGGCCGTAATAGACGGGCGCCGGGCGGTAGTAAACCTGCTGTTGCACATACACTGGTGGCGGTGGCGCGTAGTAGACCGGCGGCGGCGCGGCATACACCGGCTGCGGCTGCACATACACCGGTTGTTGCACGTACACCTCACGCGGCTGGCTGGCAACCACAGAGCCGACTACCGCTGCGCCGACAAGCGCACCGAACACGGCCGGGCCACCCCAACCACCACCGTGGGCGGAAGCTTGGCCGGCCATTGCGAGTGCGCCGATAAGCAAGGCGATCCTGGGAAGTTTACGCATGATGGTCATTCCTCAATTAGCCCCTGCGCTTGTGGTCTGCAATCAATAGACTCAAGGATTGTCGCGGGGATACTTTTAAGACAACGTATTTCGAGAAAACAGCACGGCCAGTGAGTAAAGGTTGTGTAAGGTCTGTACCGATTTGCTTACTTCAAGGAGTTATCCATGCAGATGCACCCCAACAAGGACACCCAACTGTGCATGTCACTGTCGGCGCGCCCTGGGAACTTTGGCCTGCGTTTTCATAACCACCTGTATGAACAACTGGGTCTGAATTTTTACTATAAAGCCTTCAGCAGCCAGGACCTGCCCGGCGCGATCGGCGGTATCCGCGCCCTGGGTGTGCGCGGTTGCGGGGTGTCCATGCCGTTCAAGGAGGCTGCCATTGCCTTGGTGGACGAACTCGACGATTCGGTTCAAGCCATCGACTCCCTGAACACCATCGTCAACACCAACGGCCACCTCAAGGCTTACAACACCGACTACATCGCCATCGAGCAACTGTTGAAAAAACACGCGGTACCCAAGGACTCCAGCTTCGCCCTGCGCGGCAGCGGCGGCATGGCCAAGGCGGTCGCCAGTGCCTTGCGTGACGGGGGGTACGCCAATGGCGTGATCGTGGCACGTAATGAGGTGGCGGGCCAGGCATTGGCCAGGAACCTGGGGTACGCGTGGCAGGCGGATCTGGGCAGCCTGCGGCCACAGATGCTGATCAACGTGACGCCCATTGGCATGACCGGCGGTGCGGAAGCGGATGCGTTGGCGTTTGACGCCGAGGCAATCGATCAGGCCGAGACGGTCTTCGATGTGGTGGCGATCCCAGCGGAAACACCGTTGATCGTGCGTGGCCGTGCCCAGGGCAAGCGGGTGATTACCGGGCTGGAAGTGATCGCTATCCAGGCGTTGGAGCAGTTTGTGCTTTATACCGGTGTGCGGCCTACGCAGGAGCAGTTCGAGGCAGCGGTGGCCTTCGCCCGCAGCTAAAGCCTTACGCACAACCATTCGGTGATCTAACTGACGCGCACGCGATCCAACTGTGGGAGCTGGCTCGCCTGCGATGGCGGCCTGCCAGGCGACGGCTATCTACCTGACACCCCACGATCCAACTGTGGGAGCTGGCTTGCCTGCGAAGACGGCCTCACAGTCGACGCCGTAATACCGAGTACATATCCATTCCTGCGGTAACGGCTACTTAGGGTTCCGCTTTTACAGCGGCTCACTTTTGAAAAGAGCCCAAAAGTAAGCAAAAGGCTCTTGCCCCACCACTCGGCACCTCGCCTAGGCTCGGTGTGCCCGAACGCAGGCTTGAATCCGTGGGCCGCCGCCACGCGCCATCCA